>JBEGTV010000205.1:0-5297 GCA_041179225.1 Deinococcota bacterium
GTTACACATGGTTGTGTCATCTGTGGCTTGGCATTACCGACGGGGCTGCCGCCGCAGGTGGCTACATTGCTGTAACTGGGCGTTTTGATGCCACTGCATGGTTGCTTTGGCTTGTCGTGATTTTTTGGATGGTTGGTTTAGATGTAATCTATGCTACCCAAGATTATGATTTTGACCGCGAGAATGGAATTAACAGCATCCCACAACGCTTTGGAATTGCCACTGGTCTCGAGATTGCCAAAATAAGCCACGCGATGATGTGGGCGTTGTTGTTAGCAGTTGGCATTGTGGCTGGTAGCCACTGGATTTACTTTATTGGCGTAATGGTCATGGGCGCGATTCTGGTTTACGAACATGCAATTGTCAATCCCAAGGATTTGGCTCGAGTCAATGAAGCCTTTTTTAATGCCAACACTTGGCTGGCATTAACCATGATTGCTAGTGTGATGCTCGAGGTTATTTTACGGTAAGATGCGACCTCAAAATCAATCAAATTTGGGGATTGCTTAGTTGAATAAAACTGCTATACTAAAATTGCTAGGATATAACCCCTAATTCGCTTGGCGAAGGTTCTAGTGTGCGCCTGTAAAGGTTTCCAGCTGGTCTGGTCATGTCTTAAGACACAAGGGAAGGTACAAGCCCGTTTGAAGCGGGCTTTTCTACTGGCTACGAATCAGCTTATTTTGCTGCACATTCCGCAGAATCACAATCAAGCGAATCTTGCGGGATTTTGGGCGGTGTGTAATACGGCTAGGGTCCCGAGTATACGCACTTTTTACAGTCAAGTAAAGGCGTTTGGTTTTACTGTCTTTAGTCACTTCAAAATACACTTCGTAGTCTTGAACTTGTCCTTATTGATTGATGACTTCCACCGTGAAAAAGCTCTGGTGGTCAGTATGCGAGATATGGCGTGATTCCAGTGTTTTGATGATTTCTGGTAAACGCTGCGAAAGATACCAGCGTTGAACATCAAAGGTTCGTTGCTCCTTGGCGACCACAAACGACAAATCAGGGTCATCTGCTGGATTAGGATGTTCGGTAAAGCAGTGATGTGTAAAACGAACCGTGACAGGGTATGAACTGCCATCCGAAAGCAAAAAAACGTGATCAAACTGATCAAGGTGTAACAAACCAAAGGAACGCCCTTGGTGAAGAAATTCTGACCACCTCATCGCAAAGTATCCTTAAAAAAAGGATAGGTCACACTAACCAATCACACTGACTTCAAACACCAGCCGATGCCAGCCGCCACGGACTTTATAGGCTTCGCGTGTGTCTGGTCCGCAACTGCCCGTTCCAAGTCCACGCATGGCAGCATCCAAGTGCAGAATCACTTCGGCTCGAGGGCTAAGCTCGGAAGTGTGCAAGGCACTGTGTAAATCTTCGCATTCGTAATGCAGGGCATTAAAACCAAATGGCGTTTCGCTCGAGATGCGAATACCAGCCCCATCTGCGTTGGTCAGTTCCAACCAACGGGTGTTTTCGTGGTGTCCCGTTTCTTGTGGCATGATATACGGGTAATACTGTTCGGTCACGGTGCTGTTATAAATACCAAGCATCGCCCCAGATTTGCGGTCTGGGTAGGTTTCGGATTCACCAAGTCCGAAGTACCGTAAATTCTCGAGACTTTCATGCAAGTGCAGTTCAATTCCAACCCGTGGTAGGTCGTTGCAGATTGGGTTAATCCAAATATCGTACTCAAATCTCGAGCCAATAATGCGGCTTTTGACAATTGCCAAGTCTGGGATGCTGTAACTCGAGTACCATTTGCTATTTTCAAGCATGGTAGAGCCGTTTGACAAACTGTGTTCAAAGCGTTCAATGCTGCGGCTCGAGAGTGGCGTATCCAAGCCCCATTCTTGCCATTTGTTCAGTACCATTTCGGCACGAAGCGGCACGGTGTAAATGCCGTCGTTGTCTATTGGAGCGCGAAATAAGCAAAGTTGTGGGGCTTTTTTCAGGGCATTGGTATCGCCGACTTGCCAAGACATCGGCTTTGGTACAAGGCGCACACTTGGGGCGAGTCCACCACTTAAAGACAGTTGTTGCCATGCGACTAAATGCCCAGCTTCCGCCCATGCCGTATTTTCTCGAGTCCTAAAGTACAGGTTTAAGTGATGCTCAACCCCAGATTGTTCAGGAAGCTCAAGGGTCAGACTTTGTTGGTGCTGTGCCAAAATCTCGAGACTTGGTAATTCGCCTTTTGCCACCACTGCACCATCGGTCAAAAGCTCCCAAGTACCAGATAACCAATCTAGGCTCGAGAACCAGTTTTTGTTTTTTATCTCGAATGTCACGGTGTTGCCGTTCTGCTCGAGTAAACGCACTGCCACGGGTTGCTGTAAGTACATCACTTCACGCAGGGCTGGGTGTGGGTTGCGGTCGGGTTGTACCAGTCCGTCTGCACAGAAATTGCCGTCGTGTGGAGTTTCGCCGTAATCTCCGCCGTAGTTCCAGTGTTGTTTTTCTTCGTTCCAAATGCCGTGGTCTGTCCATTCCCAAATAAAACCACCTTGGATTTTTGGATGGCGCTCAAACAGTTCCCAGTATTCGTGCAGGCTGCCGTTGCTGTTGCCCATTGCATGGCTGTACTCGCATAAAATAAAGGGGCGTTGGGCATCGGGCAGGTCTGCCCAATGTTCCATGCGCTTTACACTTGGGTACATCAGGCTCATCACATCCGAAGCTCGAGAACCTGCGCTCCCTCCGTTTTGTTCTTCGATAAAACAAGCACTTTCGTAATGCACAGGGCGTGAATCAGCATGACGCACCCATGCCGCCGCCGCATCGTGGTTTGCACCATAGCCGCTTTCGTTGCCGAGTGACCACATGATAATACTGGGGTGATTGCGGTCGCGTTGCACCATTCGAGCCACCCGCTCGAGCCATGCGGCAGCGTAACGGTTATCATTGCAGAGTTCTAAGTAGTGCATGTGTGATTCAATGTTGGCTTCGTCTATCACGTACAGCCCTAGTTCATTGCAAATCTCTAAGAAACTTGGGTGCGGCGGATAATGCGAAGTTCGCACCGCATTAAAATTATGTTGTTTCATCAGCACAGCGTCTTCAAGCATTCGCTCATAGCCAATCGCCCGTCCAAGTTTTGGGTCGGATTCATGGCGATTGACCCCGCGCAGCATCACTCGAGCGCCATTGACCAGTAAATTTGTTCCAATAATTTCAGTGCGGGTAAAACCAATTTTAATGGCTGTGGTCTGCGTGACTGCGCCGCTCGGGTCAAGTAATTCAAGCACCAAGGTGTACAGATTTGGTGTTTCGGCATTCCAAGGTTTGATTTTCTCGAGTTTAGCGCTTAACTTAGCCCGATTGCGCTTGTTGGTAAAATCACTCGAGACATAAAAACTTAAACTTTGCTTAACTGGGATTTCACCGTGTAGCTCGAGAATCGCGTCTTGTTGGTCAAATAATTGAGCTTTTACCGAGTACCCTTCTGGGGCGGTAGCAGCATCAAAACCAAGTGGTACTTCAATGCCTAGTAATCCCGTACCGTCTGGCTCGAGTCGGGCTTGTGCAACTACATCTGCCATATAAACCGTCGGTGTGCAGTGCAGTACCACACTGCGCGTCAGCCCCGAGTACCACCATTGGTCTTGGTCTTCGATAACGCTAACATCGCCCCATTTAATCACCACAACCACCAAGGTATTTTCAGTATCAAAACGCAGATGTCTGGTGATATCAAATTCGGCAGGCAGTCTTGAGTCTTTGCTCATCCCGACTGGCTGACCGTTTAAGTACACAAATAAAATGCTTTCGGCTGCCCCAAATTGCAGTACCACACGGCGATTCTTCCAATCGTTGGAGACCTGAAAAGCCCGACGGTAAACCGCCGTCGGATTTTCTGAAGGTACAAAAGGGGCTTCGTGCGGGAATGGCATTTGGACATTGGTGTACCAAGGGGTGTCAAAACCAAAAAATTGAATGTTACTCGGTACTGGGATACTCGAGAATCCATCTGGAACTTCGTTTTGTAAAACCTTAAAAGGCACAGCTTCAGGGTTTGGGTACACCTGAATATCCCAAGTGCCATCTAGGTTCTGTACCCACGGACTAGCCTCGTCCGGCACGGTAAAGCGCTTTATCTCGAGCGCCCTTGTTGCATTCTCCAGACTCCAAAACGTCGTGTGCATCGGCAAACGAGCAATCTGCAACAATTCTGGGTTCATCCACGAAGGTTTCTGGGCAAGTTCTAAAAGTGGCAACATGGTATTTATCATGCCTCTAGGTCTTGGCTTAATGCAAGTCTTGGGGTAGAAAGAAAAACTCCTCCCGTTAAACGTTATTCTCAAGAAATCAATTTCTGAGCTTGACAACATTGCCCTGCTTGCGGTAATTTAACATCACAGTGCAAAAAACAAACAGAAATTTGTTCAAAAGCGTTTAGCTTTTGCAAAAAAGGTGCAAGCACTGTTACGGAGGACATTATGAAACGTCGTGCTTTTATCCTTGGTTTAGCCGCTTTAAGTACAGCCGCCATTGGCGTTGCCAGCCTGACCGACGCGCAGGCTCGGCGCTACAAAATCGCCATGCTGGTGAAAAGTCTGGGCAATGGCTTTTTTGAAGCTGCCCGCACAGGTGGCGAAGAAGCTGCCAAACAACTCGGCAATGTGGATTTAATCTACACCGGACCCACCGCCGCCACTGCCGAAGGACAGATTGAGCAAATGAATTCTTTGATTGCTCAACGGGTCAATGCCATTGCTGTTTCGGCAAATGACCCAAACGCCTTGGTTGCCATTTCAAAACGGGCTGCGGCTCGAGGCATCAAAGTCATTTCATGGGATAGTGGTATTGCCAAAGAAGGGCGTTTAATGCACCTCAATCCGTCCAACACGGCTTTAATTGGACGCAAGCAAATCGAGATGATGTCCGCAACCTTGGGCGGCACAGGCAAAATTGCAGTGCTTTCGGCAACTGCCCAAGCCACCAATCAAAACGCATGGATTGCTGCCATGAAAGACACCCTTAAAGACCCAAAATACGTTGGGCTTAACCTCGTCGAAGTTGTCTACGGCGATGACCAATCCGATAAAAGCTACCGCGAAGCCCAAGGCTTACTCTCTAAGCACCCAGACCTCAAAGGCATTATTGCTCCAACCACCGTCGGCATTGCAGCCGCCGCCAAATACGTGATTGACCAAAAACTGGTTGGTAAAGTTTTTGTCTCGGGTCTTGGCTTACCTTCGGAAATGGCAGGGTACGTCAAAGCTGGGGCAGTGGATACCTTTGCCCTTTGGAATCCAATTGACCTAGGTTACAGCGCTGTTTACGCCGCC
>JBEGTV010000206.1:0-5285 GCA_041179225.1 Deinococcota bacterium
CTAATTAAAGCTGGGGTAATAATCGCAAACATCATTTGGAAAATCATAAATAAGCTATTGGGAATGGTTGGTGCGGTTGGGTATGCCGATAAACCATCTATGCCGTTTAGAAAAGCATATTGAAGGCTACCCAGAATCCCAGAAATAAAATTAGGGTCTTTATCAGTGGTAAAAGCAAGGCTAAATCCAACTGTAACCCAAAGAATCGTCACCACACCCAAGGCAATGTAGGACATCATCATGGTGTTGAGAGAATTTTTGGAGCGCACCAAACCACCATAAAAGAAAGCCAAGCCCGGAGTCATGAGCATGACCAAGGCAGTTGAAACGAGCATCCAAGCGGTATCGCCTGTATCAGCTGCCCATTTTTCATCTTGCCCGAGTGCCAAACTCGAGAATCCCAACAGCATCGGTACTACAAGTTTCCACATCGGCGGTACGAATTTCCAATTTTTCATCTTAATGCCCCCTTTATGCGCTCAAAGCAGCGCGGCTGAATGGCGGGAGTATAAACATGTCTTTGCTAACTGTCAAGCTAATACTGCTCAGTTGACCAAAAAAACGTAACGCTTTTACGAACTTAAGCACATTTATTAACACTGTTCAAGAATTAACTGCTTTATGTACAAGAACAGATGTACACTTTGCGTGAAAAAAATTGTACACTCTGCACAGCCGAATTACCCACCAAAAACCCGACATTAGGCTGTACACTGTGAAACACACCAAACAACCCCTAGGAGGAAGTCCATGAAATTAATTGTTGCTATTATCCGCCCCGAAAAACTCGATGATGTCAAAGCCGAGTTATTCAAAGAAGAAGTCACTGGCTTAACCATCTCCCGAGTCTCTGGTCATGGAGGCGAAAAAGAACACTTGGAAACGTACCGAGGTCGCCCGCTCGTCTTTGAATTCCACGAAAAAGTCCGTCTCGAGATTGCAGTATCTGAACCATTTGTTGAACGCACTGTTCAAGCGATTGTTCGCAGCGCTCGCACTGGTGCGGTTGGCGATGGGAAAATTTTTGTGCAACCACTCGAGCGGGTGGTACGAATCCGCACTGGTGAATCCGATAACTTGGCACTAACACCCGTCAGTTAATTTAAGCGATGCGTAATCAGGGGATGGCATTCGTGCTTGTTCCCTGATTTTTACTTGGGGTGGCTGAAGTTTTAAGGAAAACTTTAAGATAGCTCAAACCGTGCTTTCTCGAGTAGACTACCTTTTATGAAACCTCAGAATCTGATTCCAATTGTTGTGATTGCTTTGGCTGCTTACTTCGGTTGGCAACAACATCAAAATTGTAGTATTCAACTGCCGGGTTTACCTATTCCGAGTGCTTGCCAAGCCCCTGTGACTCCACCAGTGGTGACCCTGCCCACGCCCACTACCCCGCCTGTGGTCACACCACCCACGCCGCCAGTTAGCACACCAACCACACCGCCTGTCACCACACCACCTGTAGTCACAACACCAACCACCCCACCTGTGACGACACCGACCACAACAACCCCTGTCACCACTGGCTACCCTGAAGCCAGTTTAACCACCCCAGATGTTCAAGTGGCAGTTAATTTGCGTCCAGAACGAGCCGATATTGTGAATGTCTATAATTCTGGCACATATGCCGATGCGCTCGAGAAAGCCGATGCGTGGTTGAATTCCAGACCCACCGATGCCTTAATTGGTTTGGTTCGCAGTAATGCCCTGAGCAAACAACTTGGTTCTAAAGCCATCACAATTGGACTGAGTGTGCCAACCAGTGGCTCGAGTGTGCAGCAAGGCGAAGCGATTTTGCAGGGTGTAAACATGGCAATTCAAGAGTTCAGTCAGCCTAGTCTTGGGAATAAACGGGTGATTGTCGAAATTCGCAATGACCAAAATGATCGTTCCTTAGCAGTTCAAGCCGCCTCGAGTCTGGCTTCGCTGTCCGAGGTGTTAGGTGTGATTGGTCCTGTCAACTCGAGCGCTTCGGTTGCGGCGGCTGATATTTATAACGCCCAAGGCTTGGTGCATATTGCTCCGGCTGCTACCGATGACCGCTTATCCAATAAGGGCGGCTTTACTTATCGTTTAGCCGTCCCGAGCAGCGTTCAAGGCAAGAACCTTGTAAAAATTGCCCAGAAAAAAGGTTATGTGCGAATCCCAGTTTATTTTGACCCCAAAGATGCTTACAGCAAAAGCCTAGCCGATGCGTTTATTCAAGATGCCACGGCATTATCCATCAGCACCGTCCCAATTGAATTTCCCACCAAAGGCTTACCTGCCGATTTTGATGTTTTCCAAGACGACCCTCGTCCAGATGCAGTGTTTTTGTCTGGCACAGCCGCTGATTGCGCTCGGCTTGCCACAGCCTTAGCAGGTGCGGGTGTGCAATTACCAATGCTAACTGGAAGTGCCGCCTACAGCCAAGAATTATTGGCGGCTGGAAAAGCCGTTGAAGGCTTAACCATGCTCTCGTTTTTTCATGCCACCAGCACCATTGGTAACACCGCCCAATTTGTCAAAGCCTTCCAAAGACGTTACGGTGGCGGCACACCCAATGCCAGAGCAATGCAGGCTTACGATGCAACCCGAGCGCTTTTAGAAGCCGTTAAACGCTCAAGCAGTGAAAACCGAGCCAGTGTCAAAAAAGCCTTAGATGGTTTCTCGAGTAAACCCGCTTCGGGCGTGACCAGCCCAGTACAATTTAAGTCTGGCGCAATTCAGAATCGTCCATTGGTAATTATAGAGGTCAAAGACGGTAAACTCGAGGCAACAGGGGTCATGTAAGAAAGCAGCGCTTTTAGCTTGTCACTAGCCGCTAGAAGCCAGTAGCTTCTTAGGTCTTAAATCCAACACTGACCGCGTTTAACTTTTCTGCTAAGCCCTCGAGTGCGGCGGCGATGCTTTGGGTTTGTTGGGTAGCGTACAACGAAGTTTGGGTGGTGTCGTTGATGCTGTGCATGGCTTTTTCGATTTGACTCATACCAATGTTGTTTTGTTGCACGGTAATTTGAATCATTTGGGTTTGTTCTGCTGATTCACGAATGGCTGTGCCAAGGGCTTCGATGGTCTCTAAAGTGTGGGCAAGGTGCTGAGCGCCGTTTTCGGCAACTTGAAAACCTTGCTCGGATGCCAGAACTGCACTTTTGGTGGCACGTTGAATTTGCCCAAGCAAATTCCTAACTTGTAAGGTCGCGTCTTTGCTGCGTTCTGCCAAATGCCTGATTTCTTGGGCAACCACCGAAAAACCGCGTCCGTGTTCGCCTGCTCGAGAGGCTTCGATGGCTGCGTTTAAGGCAAGTAAATTGCTTTGGTCAGCAAGGTCGGACACCGTGGCAATAATTTCTCCGATGCTCTGGGTTTGTTGTGATAAGCCTAGAATTTGCTCAGAGATTTCATTTACCCGTCCACGAATTTGCTGCATTCCATCATCGGCGGTACGGGCTGCTTCGATACCTGCGGTGGCAACTCGAGTCACACCAAGAGCGCTTTGGGTGATGTTTTGGGTCATTTCAAGGGCATGATTTGAAGATTGGCTGACTTCGGCAACTGTGGCAGTGGTTTGAGTTACAGCCGCACTTTGTTGTGAAATACCACTGCTTTGTTGCACACAAGCGGCTAGAATTTGTTTGCTGGCACTAGAAACAGCTTGGCTCGAGGTCAGAACTTGTTTTAAGACCTCACGTAATTTGCGGGTCATTTCAGCAAAAGCCATGCCAAGTTCATCGTGTTCGGATTTGGCTTCGATGCTACTGGTTAAATCGCCTTGCGAAATGGCACTGGCTACCTTTGCCATTTCGCGCTGATACAGGGTCATATTCTGAAACGAAGCCCGTAATTCTCCTATTTCATCACGGCTGGCAGCTTGAATATCTTGAGCTAAATTTCCTTCGGCTAGGGCTGCCGCATGGGATTTTAAGCTCGAAATTTGCCCAACCACATAACCTGAAATCAACCATGCCACCACCAAAGCACCAACCAACAATAACAAAACCACCAACAAAAGCGGACTGAGTAAAGCAATCTGTTCTGCATTAATTTCTGTCTGGGCTTGACTGGCAAGAATTGTCCAATTTAAGCCCTTAAAATTGGCTTGCTGATGGCTGGCAAACCAACCAACTATTCCACTTGCGTTTGGGTTTAAATCTGTATGCGTAAAATCGCGGTCTCGAGCAAAACCAGCTTGAATTGTTCGAGAGGACTTGTAAACTGGAAAGTCGAGTAAACTGATTTTTAAGACCAACGATCTATTTGGCGCACTCAGCAATTGCCCTCCTGCATTGGTAATCAGATAACGAATGGTTTCATAACCATTATTTTTGGCTTCGGTTTGTGCGTCTTGTAAAATCCGTTCTATTTCTTCCCAATTGAGTAGCGTATGCCAAACACCAATAATCTGACCTCCAAAGCCACGAATCGGTGCAGAAAAACCAATACTTAAAGCGTTGACATTTGGCTCGAGTCGTTTCAAGATTAAATCTTCGCCAGCCGGCGTTGCATACGCCGAGCCTTCTGGAACTTGTCCGAGACGACACGCCACAAACCATGCCTCCGAAGATACGTTCGAGCCTAGAATCGAACTGGTATCAAATGCCCTACCTTGGGCATTGATACTCGAACTAGAAATAACATTGCCATTGTTATCTGCAACCAGCATCAAGCGATAAATTGGACTTTGACTTTTAATCAAGGTATTCATCCAATTGCCTTGTTCTTGAGCTTCCATGTTACGGGCAAAACGAGCGGTTGAAAAAGACAGCACATCGCTGTAACGTTCGTTTAAGTTACGATTAAGGGTATTGGCAGCATTAAAGGCGGCTTGTCTGACTCGAGCGCCAGCACTACGTTCGACTTGTGAGCCAACCACACTAAATAACAAGGTAACAGAAATAATCAAGAGGGGCAGTAAAACCACAGCCGCTAACACCAAGAGTTTGCCGAGCAAAGGTGCATTGTCAAATGTGGTGCGAACCCTCATCCAAATGGTTGCCATAAATTCACCTGTGGCGTGCATCATAAAATTTACCTCTTGAAGCTATCATACCTAAAAAAACCTAACACCAGATGCGCTAAACTAAAGCTATGAAACGACTTGCCCTTGGTTTAACACTCTTTGGTTTTTGTCTCTCGAGCCTTTGTATGAAGCCAAGCCTAGCCCAAGACAGTCCAATTAGTGTTGGACTTTTGCACTCTTTAACTGGCACAATGGCGATTTCTGAAGTCAGTGTTGCTCATGCCACCGAACTGGCGCTCGAGGAAATTAACCAGAGTGGTGGTGTTCTTCGGCAGCAAGTTATGAT
>JBEGTV010000207.1:0-5216 GCA_041179225.1 Deinococcota bacterium
GTATCTAAGAGGTCAAAGTATTACTTTTCGGTTTACCGCGCCAAAGGGCTTTGATGGTTGGCATAAACTGACCCTAGATTCTAACAACATCATGACCCACGAAATCAATTGTCAAGCCATTGGCAGCGCCATGTTGCTGTGGTGGTTGATACGCCCAATTCATGACGCTGTGGTTGAAGATTGTTTAGACAAAGCCGAAGCCTTTGCCGCTTCTCGAGCAGTCAAACCGCGCCAGTGGAGTTTATGGGTACGGTTTCTACGCAAAATCTCACCTCGAGAACCAAGCCCACATCAGTCACTCACTTAGATTTTTAGACTCCAGAAATGCGAACACAATTGAGGTTTATCTGCCTTGCACTGACTGGTTTAGGGCTAACAAGTTTAGCCGTTTCACAGGATCAAACATTTGACTCGAGTTTCGCATCAGACGGCACAGTTTTGCTTGAGTTTGCCAAAGCAAAATTTACGCCAAAAGCCAGTGTGGATACCCAAGGGCGAATTGTCTTAAGTGGCGAAACGCAAAATAAAGTTCAGACGATTGCGCGTTTACTTCCCAATGGACAGCTTGACTCGAGTTTTGGCAAAGGTGGGAAACTGCAACTAACGCAATTAGGACAAGTTTTTGTGGATACACAAAGCCGCGTCTTGGTGGTGCAGCCAAAGCAAATTCTGCGCTTCACAATAAAGGGTGTGCTTGACTCGAGTTACGGGGTAAATGGCGTGTTTACCTTTCCGACTGGCAGACAAAAAACAATTTTTTCAATGCAGGAAGTGGTTCTAAATCCTGATGGTTCTGTTTGGGCAGCCCTCTTAGAACGCCCTCGAGTCAAAAGTGAAAACTCAGATGACGATGACCTAAACCCGCTCCTGATAAAAATAACCAACCAAGGACGCTTAGACTCGAGTCTTGGCAAAGCAGGTTTTGCCAGCACCGATATTGATTATCCAAATGTGCAAATTGATGCGCTCGTACCAACCCCAACTGGCGGTGCAGCCCTGGTTTCGTCAGCTTACTTAAACAGTCCAGCCGGCGCTTCGACCTATCAGCCTCCGATTTGGATTTATCGGTTTAATCTAAAAGCTAAACTCGAGCCGCTACAACAAACCCAAGGGTTTGAATCCCTGACTTGCACCAACGGTGGTGGGGTTCAGTATTTTGGGTTACGCCAAGACAACACAGCTGTATTGATGAACCGTAACAGTGGTGATTGCAGTGCGGGTTTGAGAATCTGGTCACTAGTACCTTCTTAACTTGAATTTACCCATTTTGGATACAGCCGTTTCAGTTTAATTCGAGCATCTTCCGTGCGAAACTGCCAATTCACTGTTATTGCTTGTTTAATCCGAGTTACTTCCTATCTTTGTACTTTTCGTTCAAGCCAGTAAATACCTTTTTTGATTCGAGTCTCGAGGGATTGACGTTCTTCTGGTGATAGGTACACCCGCATATTTTGTTCCATAGTTCAGGACAGAAAATAAAGGTGAATTCAAGTTAAGAAGGTACTAGATACAAAAAATACGGTACAAAAAGAATTTGGAGCGTCAATACCGCTTGCTGAGCCGACTTTCCCACCCTTTTCCATACCTGTAGTGCGAAGTGCAGATGGAGGGATTTGGTTAAGCCAAACCTTGAACAAAGTGATCATTTGGAACGATGACGGATTGGTCTTGCATGGAGTCACCGCTACCACAATTCAAATGCAAAAATTGACTGCAACAGGCGAACTAAACACCATTTTTGGTGAAAAAGAAATCCCCAAGCCGTTTGACTTGGGGTACAGTCTGCTCGAGTCCAAGAATAACAAAATACTGTTGGTCGGACTCGAGAAAGGCGTTTGGAGCGCTAAGCAACTGGCGTTCTAAACTTGTTTGTGTTCGCTGTCAGAAAATTCATCTTCAAAGAATTCAAAGGCAAACTCACCGATTTTAACGGTGTCGCCCGGTTTAACTCCAGCGCGACGCAACAGCGCGTTTAGCCCTTCTCGCTTAAAGAGTTTTTCGAGATAATCGGCAGCGTCTTCTAAGTGCCTCGAGAAACGTTCAATCCGAGCGCCAAACGTTCCACCTGTGACATTCCATAAGCGTGTCCCATCGGCATAGAAATCGGTGTCGGCGGTTACACGTACTGGTTCGGGTCCGGAAATCGTGTCGCGCACCACAAGGCTGGCTCGCTGCATCTTAGCGGGCAACACTTGGAATAGGGTTTCACGCAGCATATCTAAACCGATACCCTCGAGCGCACTGACACAAAGCACAGGCAAACCAAAGTCAAAGAGTTCGGCTTCAACCATAGTTCTGATTTCTTCGTCTATTAAATCGAGCTTATTGACAATAATAATTGCGGGTAACTCGAGCAGTGTCGGGTCATAACTTTGCAATTCAAAACGCAGTGCCTCCAAGTGTTCACGCGGCGCTTCGTTGCCGTCAAGCACAAACGCCAAAAGCCTTGTTCTCGAGATATGCCGTAAAAACTCTAAACCTAAGCCCTTACCTTCATGCGCCCCTTCGATAATGCCTGGAATATCGGCGAGGGTCAGACGGTTTAACTCGTCATCACCGCGTTCAATAATTCCTAAAATCGGATTGAGGGTCGTAAACGGATAAGCTGCCACTTCTGGATTGGCATTGGACATGGCACGAAGCAAACTCGATTTACCCGCGTTTGGATAGCCCACCAGTCCAATATCGGCAATTAAACGCAACTCGAGCCGAACTTTCAGGTCATCGCCCATCGTGCCAAGCTCGGCAAAACGCGGACTGCGGCGGGTGCTGCTCGAGAAAGCAGAATTTCCACGCCCTCCAGAGCCGCCTCTAGCTACCAATTGCACTTGCCCAACCTCGAGTAAATCGGCAATGATTTTATTGGTCGCCAAATCTATGCAGACTGTACCGACGGGAACGTCCACCGTAAAATCTGCGCCGTCTGCCCCGTGCATTAAACGCCCAGCCCCATAACCACCATTTTCGGCTTTGAATTTGCGCTTACCGACGATATTGGTTAGGCTTTCGACCCCTTGAATAGAGCGCAAAAAGACGCTGCCGCCCTTACCGCCATGTCCGCCATCAGGACCACCTTTAGGTTGATGCGAACCACGCAGAAACGACATGCTGCCGTCGCCGCCTTTACCCGCCGTTATTTCGACCTCGAGAACATCACGAAACTTTGTCAAAAGACCACCACCTAAGCTACAAGTAGCTTATACCTTTAGAGCCTAAAAAAGCCCCGCCAAAAAGCGAGGCTCGAGAATCAAGAACAAATTCTTTAATCGTCTGCCGCAGCAGCCAGTTGTTCGATGTGAATAAAACGCCCAAAAGCGCCTTTGTCTTGGAATTTGACTAAGCCGGTCTCTAAAGCAAACAACGTGTGGTCGCGCCCCATGCCGACGTTCTTGCCAGCATTAAACTTTGTGCCACGTTGACGAACCAAGATATTGCCAGCCTTGACCAATTCGCCACCAAAGCGTTTTACGCCAAGGTACTTTGGATTGCTGTCGCGTCCGTTGCGGGTGCTACCCACGCCCTTTTTATGTGCCATATTTTTTCAACTCCTCGAGCAAACCCTAACGGGCTTTAGTGTGCAGCCCTAACGGGCTTTAGTATGCAATCAGCTTTACAGGCTGGTGATTTTAACATCGGTGTAGGCTTGACGATGACCATTACGACGACGGTACTGAATACCGCTCTTGTACTTGTCAATAAAGATTTTCTCGCCCTTGACGTGACGCAGAACTTCTGCCTTGACATTACCAGTATTAAAAGTAACGCTGTCGCCACCCAACATCAGCACAGGCAACTCAACACTCGCGCCAGCTTCGGCGTTCAGTTTTTCGACTCGGATAACACTACCAGCTTCAACGCGGTGTTGTTTACCACCAGATTTAACAATTGCAAACATGATTAAAACCCCTTAAGCTCCGTATGGAGGCAAATTCGCCCCATCTCGAGGCAGCCGAAGAAGGGTAGCATAAACTGCTTCTAAGCACAAGGGCGAGCTAAGAAATTTGTTCAAGCCAAAGGTTAAGGTTGTAATGGTTACTGACTCGAGTGATTTTTCCATCCTGTAAATCAAAGAACGCCCCAACCCGCAGAGTGTACTGTTGTCCATGTGCTTCTGGAAACGCCCCATCGGTTTTTAAGTACCTTCCCTCGAGCCTAAATTCGGCGGCGGCTCGGGTCTGGTTTGTCATGATTTCAAGGTCAAAGACTTGTTCGGCATAGGAAGTGTTCATATGTTCAAGGAACAAGCGAAAATCATCCTTGCCGCGTTCCGAACCACCCTGAGAAATTTCGTGCAACACATCATCGGACAAAAGTTCTAGCATAGCTGGAATGTCTTGACGGTTAAAGGCTGCATAATAGGCTTGAATGATTTCTGAGATAGTCATGATTTAAGTATACCCGTTGCCCTTACGATTTAAGTATACCCGTCGCCTTCACGCAGTAACAAAACTTGCTCGAGTTGCGAAAAAGGTATCTCTGGCTCGAGTTTCATGGCACTTGGCGGGCAACTTACGACACAGGCATTGCAGCCTGTACAGGCGGCGGTCTCGAGGGTGATTTTCCATGTGCCGTCTATTTCACGGTTTCTGACAATCGCTTCGGTGGGGCAAACATTCTGGCAGACTGGACAAAAAATACAGTCCTCGTTGATGCTTGGAATCACCCAGTATTGCAATGCCTCAGGTTCGGGAATTGGGCGTAAGGCTTTTTTGCGCCAAGCCCATTCTTCAGGGATACGCGGCGCAGCCACTTTCGTATCCACACCCGGAATCAGTTTCTCGGGAATTAAACGAGCCGTGCTGTCACGGGTATTGCGCCCCAAGGCTTGCAACGCCCCGCGTCTCGAGACCGAGGCGGCAACATCGGCTCGTGGGCTTGATTCGGTTGTGCTAACCAAAACCTGTACTGCTATTTCGGGTTGCTCGAGGTGCTTTTTGTACTCACGGGCTATGGCAATCACATTTTCTAAAGACTCTGGCACGGTTTCCCCACCGAGTTTGCAAGTGGCACAATCGGAGCGCAGCAGGGTTAGTTCTTGCCCCCATGCACTCGAGGCTAAAATCATGGCTGGCGTGACCCGCCCAAGGCATTCGATGGTCGCAGAATCACCACTAACTTTGCTGCACTTTAAGCTGCTTGGTAAGCGCTCAGAATCCACTGCTCGAGCATGGGTTGTGCCTTGGGCTTTTAACTGCCCCAAAGGTTTAAGAATATCG
>JBEGTV010000208.1:0-5188 GCA_041179225.1 Deinococcota bacterium
CAATAATAAAGCCAAACCGCTAAGTAACAACAATTGTTTCATCTTAACTCCATTTTTGACTTAAATTCAGTGCCGCAATCCGAACAAAACCGAGCATATGGGCTGGTAATTGGGCTTTTGCAACTTGGGCAAGCCTCGAGCATTTTTGTACCATCGTTACTGCAAAATTTTTCGTTGCTTCCCAACGGTACCGCCCTAGCGCACATCACGCAGATTCGGTAAGCAATTCGTTCTTTGACCATAAAACCCTCCTATGTAAAGTTTGCCTTAAGGTAGGTGAGTTCTTGGTTATTCAAATCTGTATTATTGCCGATATGCAAAAACCGCCCTTTTGGGGCGGTCTTTAGGGGGTAAGGTATCCTATTGGTTTTCGCAATTTATGACATTTGTTCCAAAGCCGAAGGCTTTATCAAACCCGGAGTTGCAATCCATCGCAAATCCATTGGTCGTTGTGCCTAGGAACTCGAGTTTAGCTTCATCGTCTCCAGCACTCAGATCGAATGCACCCGTAAAGACATTGATATTTGCTGGTAAACCATTATATTTGACCTCGAGTTTATCATTAGATGCGCCAAGTTCAAGATTCGCCTTGGATTTTACTGTCGCTGGTTCAATTGTGGTTAAACCAAGACTCACTTCGTCCATCCCCGCACTACCTAGGATATTGTAATCAACTTGAACTTTTGGCGAACGGCTGACCATTTCAAAGATGATTTTGCTTCCACCAGCAGGAGCAGTCGGACTAAAAACCACATTACTGACATCCGAAGGATCATCACCAAGGATTTTCGTTACCAACTCCTGCATGAATCTTGGGGCAACATTTACATTTAAGTTACGAGCTTCATTATCAATAATCAATTCAGCTTTGTTAAAAGAAGAAGCCCCAAAATCAATGTTGATGTTAGCATCGGCGTTTTGGCTGCCTTGCTTAAACTGCATTTCGCCTTTCCATTCAGTTGCGCCAGCCCCAAGTTTGCCCAAAACCGAAAAGTCAATATCTTTGGTGAACGATTCGACTTGAACCTCGACCTTCTTTTGTCCAGCCCCAAGGTTCAAGATTACGCTTGGTGAGATTTTTGTGGTTGCCCCGACTGGAATAATGTACTTGGTCTGAATGTTCGCATCGCCAGCCCCAGTGTCAACCGTGACATCAAAATCCTCAGTTTGGGTGACTTCAAATTGCACTTGGTTAGAGCCAACATCGCCGACATAATGAATACCTTGGACACCCGAGTAAGTTGTTCCATCGGCTAAACCGGGAGCGCCATAGACTTGAACCCGTCCCTTGGCTGGACCGACCACAATTTTGGCATTGACTGTGCCATAAAAAGCCAATTCTAAAACATTAGAGCTGGGATTAACGGCTGCACCACGCAATTCACCTTTTACGGCGATTGGGGTAGATTGACCACACGAAACAAAAGCCAACAGAGCGGCAATAGCGGTAGCACTTGATCTTGTTCTCATAAAATTCTCCTGAAGGTTAATGGACGGTGATTGACCTGCCATTAACAAGCAAAATTATCTTAAACAAGGTTAAACCAACATTAGATCAAGTATAAAAATTTTCTAATTCAGATAGTCGTGCCAGAATTCAGGCAGCACTTCCCCGACTTCAAGTAATTTAGCTCGAGAAGCTGCATATAGTCGTTGCAAAGTTCTATGATTATTGTCCAAACGCAGTGCCTGACAAGCCAATTTAAGCGTGATTAAATCATATGGATCGGTCTCCACTAAAATTCGCATCACTCGAGCTACTTCTTTGGGGTTGATCTCGAGGAGATGCTGACTTTGGTTTTGGCAAGCCTCGATGAGAATTTCCCGAATTTCTTCGTTGAAACCAAGTCCTT
Organism: Deinococcota bacterium; assembly: GCA_041179225.1. GTDB lineage: Bacteria > Deinococcota > Deinococci > Deinococcales > JAAFIG01 > JAAFIG01. The sequence goes on from JBEGTV010000208.1 coordinate 1,854, forward strand.
CGAGGTACGTTCCACGCCAAAGAGTTGTATTCTTGTTGGCTAAAAATTCCTCTGCGTCACTAGAGATTGCCCCCAAAGCATAGCCGCTACTGGTGGTACTCACAAGGCCTGTACCGTGTGCGGCTCGAGCCTTAAAGACAGTTTGACGTAAAGAAACCATTGCTTCCTCTTCGGAGCTATTTGGATATAAAGCATCTAACAAATCAAGGGTTTTGACTTCGTTGCGTCCCACAAGCCGTGCCTCGAGTAAAACTGCGAGTAGTTCTTTACGTTTTTGCCCTTTGACGGCACTGATCAGACCAGCTTTTGAAATTTGCATTGAACCTAGAACCTCAAGTCGCCCGCCTGATTCACTAGGGTTCGGTTTAGAGTTGATAAGTTCTGGGAAGTACCGCCCTGTCAAATGCACACCATGCCACAAACCTTGTTGTTCAAACCATTGCATTGCTTTTCTGGCTGCTAGAATATTTTGTTCTAATCGTGCCAATTCAAGGCGGCAACACTGTGCATCAAATAAAAAACCGAGTTCCTCTGCTCGAGCAATCGCGGCTTGCCATGTAACAATAGCTGGTTGCTGCTCGGCTTCTAAGAGTTTAGCTTGGGCGCTCAGTACAAAAAAACTATTGCTGTCTGACGCTGCTAAAAGCACAGGCAAAGCACGGTCTAGGCATTCTCGAGCTTGGCTTACATCGGTATGCAACAACGCCAAACACAAATGCGTTTCGGCAGATGCAATTGGTTTTTGCTGCCCCAAACTTGCGGCATGACGCAACGCATCTCGAGCGTACTTCAGGGCGAGGGTTTGACTGTACTGCAATTGGCGCTGCAAATGAAAACGCACTAAGGATAACTCCACCGTCACTAAAAAAGGTGTTTCTGCGCCTTGCTTTAAGACTGAATACACCGCATTCAACCGCTCTTCGGCACGGTCATCTTGACCAAGCTCAAGGTCATCGTTGGCAAGCATCAATTGGGCTTGCGCCGCTAAACCATGATTTCCAGCTTTCTCGAGTGCAAGTAAGGCTCGGGCTGCATGGTCACGCATCAGTTCACGCTGCATGGTTCGTTCTAAGGTCACGGCTCGATTAAAAAGCATTGCGCCTACGGCATTGTGTTGCTCGAGTTCCTGAGCCAGTGCGATTGCTTCGAGCGCCACGGTTTCAGAATCCCCAAGTTGCCCTAATTGCGCTAAACTAATGGCACGGATATTTAAGACACTCATCCGTTCACGCGGCAAGAGTTTTGGATGTTCTAAAATACTCAGGGATAAATTCTCGGCTTTTTGCATCTGACCTGTCAGCATGAGCGCCGATAAAACATGAATCAGCAACGCTGTTTCAGCAACATCGTGCAGTTCGGAATGCACTTCCCAAATCTCGAGCGCTCGGGCTGGCTGACCGCACATCATCAAATAACCAATCAAAGAACCGATATACCGAGCATCATTTTTAAGATGGTCAGGTAAACGATGCAATGAAGCCTCGGCGGAGGCAATGTTCCGAGTCGTGGTGACAATTGCTGTGGTTGCAAAGTAAATTGCCTCGCTTCGAATTGCATCTGATAAATCAGCCATCCCAACAATAACTTCAGCTAAGCCCAAGGCTTGATTGGGTTCGCTGTGAACCAAAACCTGCAACGCCTCGAGTAGCAAATTGGCTTTGGCTTGACCACTTAGAAATTGAGCGGCTTTGGCTTTAAGAAGTGCGGCTCGAGAAGGTTGATTTTGTAGTGCATTGGCACAAGCAAGTAATACATTCAAAGCACTTTCTGGGGGCAATTGACTTTCCTCGAGAAATTCTGCCGCAAATTCTGGTTGAGCTATTTGGAGAACCTGCAATGCACGAGTTGCCAAGTGCGCTCTGTCCACATCCGATAATTGCTTAAAGGTCACTTCCCGAAAAAGCGGATGTACAAAACCACTGCTGTTCAGAATCCCACGCCGTCGCAAGTGTGCTTCGGCAAGCTCGAGTTCTGGCAAATCCAAACCCGCCACTTGCGCCCAAATGTTTACGTCCAGTGTCAGTTGTGGTACGCGAATCTCGAGCAGCGCACGGGCTTGCAATGCCAATCGACTACTCGGCGAATCGGACGGGTCAAACAGCAATTGTTCAATCAATGCTTCCACAGTAATGGGCATGGCATCGGTTGGAGGTTCACGCCAATGCCAACGTTTGGTGTCATTCCAAAGTAAACCTTGTCTTGCCAAATGCCGAAAGAACTCGAGTGTAAATAAAGGATTACCAGCCGCCTTAGAAAAAATCCAAGTTGTGGCTTCAACTGGTAAACCAGTGCCAATTTCAGTTTCTAATAAAGCGGTACTGCCGATCAAGTCCAAAGGCAGCAAACGAAACGACTCGAGACCCGACTCGATTGCTACGCGGCTGGTCAGAATCACACCAACTCCTTTTTTATACTGGGCGGCTAATGCTAAATGCAACCAAAAATCCTGAACGGCGGCACTCGCCTCATGCCAATCTTCAACCAAAAGTACAAAAGGTGCATTAACCTCGAGTAAGCCAAGCAAGGTTTCTACACTCGTATCTGTTTGAAGCTTTGTCTCGAGCCAAACTGGTAAGCGCTTCGGACGTGGCAAATTCTTGAAGACCTCAGCCACAGGAGTTACGGCTCGAGTCGTACTAGAAAAAAAAGGAGCATTTTTTAAGAGTTGAGAAACAACACTGGTTTTGCCAATCCCCGCCTCGCCAAACAAGCAAAAAGCCAAACCAGAACGACGAACCGCCACACTTGCCAAGCGTCTTTGAAGATGAAGTTGTAAATCTGCTTTGGGAAGGCTCATGGGGTAACAGCATACTTGGTTAAGGCGTTAAACGATTCCTATCGCGTGGGAAAGCCCGAGCATAACGCACATTGCTAATCTCAAGAATTTTAGCCGTTAAGCGTTCAGCACCAATGGCTAAACCTCCATGTGGTGGCATTCCGTGCTTAAAGACCTCTAAGTACGCACCAAAACCATCTGGGATGACATTGCGATACGCCATGTTCTCGAGCAGCATTTGGTAATCGTTGACACGTTGTCCGCCACTGGTAATTTCGATACCTCGGAAAAGTAAATCAAAGCTCTTGGTGGTGTTATCCTCAACATTTGGGTAAGCATAAAACGGACGGGCATTGCGTGGATACTTGGTCACAAATACAAAATCTGAGTTAAAATGCTCAAGAAAGTGCCTCGAGATGATGCGTTCACCTTCGGGGTCTAGGTCTTTACCGCCATTGGTATAGCCGTACTTTTCAATGCACAAGGCTCGAGCTTCGGACAATGGTATGCGTGGGATTTTGGCTGGTACAGTCGGGGCTGGCACACCACACAACTCGAG
>JBEGTV010000209.1:0-5150 GCA_041179225.1 Deinococcota bacterium
CATAAACTCGAGGCAACCGTTCATGTCACCAACAAGGCTGGGGATGCGACAGTTCTAGCCCAAACCCTACCCGGTCTCGAGCCAATCATTGTGGTTGGTGGGGATGGCACACTGCATGAAGTGATTCGTGGACTGCTGGATGGACGTACCCGTTGTGAGCGCCCAATTGGTTTAATTCCGCTTGGGACAGGCGATGATTTTGCCCGTGGCGTAGGCATTCCCTTAAATAACTTAGAAGCCGCGCTCGAGATTATCACAAGGGGGCGAACCCGTTGGTTTGATGCTGCCCGAATTGGCGACAGGAGCTTCTTAAATGGTTTTGGGGCGGGGTTTGATGCCCAAGTTGCCCGAACCGTTAAAACCACGCCCAAAGGCTTACCGGGCAGTCTGCGCTATTTACTGGCAATTGTTCAAGAACTCAGCGCCCTTGAGCCGCGCTATGCCAAAGTCTTTGCTGATGATGTGCTGGTACACGATAATCCAGCCCTGTTAATTGCGGTCATGAACCTTAAAGGCTACGGCGGCGGATTAAAAATTAATCCCAATGCCAACGGCTTTGATGGTTTACTCGAGATTGTGATTGGTGGGCGTTTTTCTAAACTTGGGACACTCGGGATTCTGCCGCAACTTGCCCAAGGTAAGCACTTAGGGCATAAAGAAGTTCGGGTTTTTCAAGCCAAAAAAATTCGGCTTGAGTGGCGCGACATCATGCCCGCCCATGTGGACGGCGAACTGCTCGAGCCAGCGCGGGTCTTTGAACTGGCGGTGCTGCCAGAAGCCATTTCAATTTTTATGCCTTAGCGTCATGATTCTTCCCAGAGTTGCTCGAGAAAATTACCATCTGAGCCACGGAATACTGGGCTGAATTCTGGGGTGGCATACACCCGAACACGGTCTAAACTGCCCGCATAAACTCGAGTGGCATCTGGACTGAACTGAACGGTGTAATACGGATTAAAAGGAGTGTAGAAACACAGGTGTTCTTGTTGTGTGGCAATCTCCCAGATTTGGATTGTGCCGTTATCACTGGCGGTCGCCAGCCAATAGCCATCTGGACTAAAAGCAAGGCTTTGGGTATTTGAATCTTTGGTTTTGAAGTGCCAGAGGATTTTCCCAGTGGCAGTTTCGCCAATCCATGCGCTGTTGTTGTTTGTGCCAACCGCAAAATATTTTCCTGTTGAATCAAATCTCAAACAATAGGTGTTTGTTGCCGCATGACTTGACTCCCAAATTTTTGTTTGACTCAAGACCTCCCATAAGCTCAGGCTGCTCGAGAAGCCTTGAGAGGTCAGGAGGTACTGCCCGCTTGGGTGAAAAGCAAGCTGTTCGATGCCTTTTCCAAATTCTTGTTGAATCTCTGTCTCCAAGTCCAACAATCGAAGTCTGTTCATGCCAAGTGCCAGCCGAATGCCGTCGGGCGCGAAGGCTAGACTTCTGACCCGTTCTGGTAGGTCTTTCAATTGTTGCTTAAGTTTGCCTGTTTTGGTCTCCCATAGACAAACTGTTTTATCGCGGCAAGCACTAACGAACTGTTCTCCATCTGGGGAAAATGCCAGACTGAGAATACCAGCGCTGTGGGCTTCGAGGGTCTGCAGGACTTGTTGGTTTTGCGTTTCCCAAATGCGTAACGAGCCGTTTAGTCCTCCTGTGACCATATAGCAACCATCTGGGCTGAGCGCAAAGGTGCTGATAAAACTTGCGTGTGGCGCTATTTGATGTACGGCTGCGCCTGTGCTTATTTCGTAAACTCGAGCCATGCCGTTTGCTTCACCAACCACAATGCGTTGGTTATCTAGCGCGAAATCCATTGTCCAGCCAGCCACACTTAGCAACTTGGTGTGATGAGTTGCATCCCAGATTTGGACGTTTTGGTCGGTACAAACGGCAAACATTGTTCCATCGGGGCTGTAGCGAACTTGGCGGATTTGTTTTGCAGTTATCGGTATTGTCGTTTCTAGCTTGCCACTCGAGGCGTTGCGTAATTCAAGCTGGCTCGAGTTACCAGCGATAAGGATGGTTGTTCCATCGGGGCTGTAGGCGAGGCTTTGAACAACAAAATTAAGCTCAAAGGTTTTTAGGGCTTGTAGACTTTTTAAGCCCCAAACGCGCACTATTTGGTCTGTGCCACCCGAAGCCAAGATGTTCTCGAGCGGGTGAAATGCCAAACAAGTGGCATCGCCATGGTGGAGAAAACGAGCTATTTCTTGGTTGTTTTGTGTCTCAAAGAGTTCGATTAAACCTGTGCGTTGACTGGTTCGCGCCGAGGCTAAAGCAAAATACTGTCCGTTTGGACAAAAACCCACGGCTAATTTAGAAGCTAACGAAGTGGCTAAGAACCAAGGGTTGGTGTTTTGAATCGAGAATCTATAAGCAAGGTTGTTGCTGCTGCCTGCAAGAATGTACTGTCCATCTGGCGAGAAGCATAAGTCAAGGATGTGACTGTATGGCTCGGGGAGGTTGCGTACTTGTAAAACCCGAAGTGTCTGGGTAGCTAAATCCCAGAGCTTGACCACACCATCTTCGCCACCCGAGGCAACTGTTTTTCCGTCAGGGCTAAATGCGACACAAAATATTTTCCCGATGTGATGAATTTTACTGCCTTGTTGGGCTACATCCCCAAGACGATTGGTCATAGAAAGGCTACCTTAGCACCTAAACCATTTGGTTAAGATAGACAAGTCAAGATGATTGCTTTTGAGCGATTTATATGTTATCTTGATTGAAAGAAGCGAAAAAATCTATTTCTCTGATTTTATTTAAGGTTTTGAGGTGCATTGCTGCATCTCGAGGGAACATATGCTTGAGCAACGACTCGACAAAATTCGGCAGTATCTTTACCAACATGGACTCTCGAGTGTCCAAACTTTGGTGGGTCACACCAACTCTTCGCTTGCCACAATTCGCCGAGACCTCGAAAAACTCGAGACCGAAGGCGTGGTGATTCGCACCCACGGTGGAGCTAAACTTGCCGATTCAAGCGGTGTGGAAGTCGGTTTTCGGCAACGTGAACACCGCGAAGTTAGCTACAAACGCGCCATTGCCGAAGCCGCCTACAAGCACCTTCAGCCAGACAGCAGTATTTTCTTAGACTCGAGTACCACCGCTTTGCAGTTGGCTCGGCGCTTACGCTTACATCCTATTCGCTTAAATTTAACCACCAATAGTTTTGCGGCTGCCCAAGAACTCTTTGGTGTTCCCGAAGTACAACTTTTATTTGTCGGTGGGCATATCCGCACCGAAAATCTTGCCACAGTTGGCATGTACGCCGAAGAAACCCTAGACCGACTCTGGTTTGACCAACTTTTTATGAGCGCCAACGCGATTCACCAAGACCACGGATTTACCACCTTTGACACCTTAGAAGCAGCCATTAACCGCAAAATGCTCAACCGAGCCACCAAGCGTTTTATGCTCTCGGATTTCACCAAATTTGGACGAATCGCACCGCATCACATTGCTGCCCTTTCAGTTGTTCAGCACATCATCACCGATTCACGCTTGAGCAGCACTTGGGCAGAACACCTACACAAAGCTGGCGTTCATCTCGAGCAAACAGCACAATCCATCACGCTCGAGCCAGCACAATCCATCACGCTCGAGCCGCACCACCCCACTATTAGCCACAACGAGACACAGGTCTCGAGGTTGCAGGAGGATTTATGAAAAAACGTTGGATTTTACTCGCAAGTGCTTTTGGTGCATTGGGCATGGCTGCCTTGGCTCAGAACAAAGTTTCAATTGAATTCTGGTCTTGGTACTTAAGCCCTAAATTCGACCCATATTTAATGGGTGTGATCAACGAATTCCAAAAAGCCAATCCAAACATCGAAGTCAAGCTGGTAGACAAACAAGACACGATGGAACGCGACCTTCAAGCCGCGATTGCGCTTGGTAAAAGCCCCGATGTGGTCAATCTCTGGGCAGATGCAACCGCCGCCGCCGCCCAAAACGGCTTGCTCTCCCCTATTACCGAACTGACAACCATGAGCCAACTGCAAGCCCAATTCTGGAACAACACCCTAAATATGTTTGTGGTTGACGGTAAAAATTACGGCTACCCATGGTATGGCTGGACAGACCAAGGCGTGATGGCGTACAACACCGAAATCATGAAAAAAGCTGGCATTAGTAAAGTTCCAAAAACCATTTCCGAACTGCTGACCGCTTCAAAAATCATCAAGCAACGCACAGGCTCTTACGGTTGGTTGCCACCCGTCAAAGACCCAAACGGCGCAAGTTTCCTAGGGCATTTTTATCTCGAGGGATTACCACTCTTTGCTAATGGTAAAGCTGCCTTTAACACTGCTAAGCACACCGCCTTGTTGCAAAAATTCATTGAACTAATGAAAGGCGATTTTATTCCGCAAGACCTACTGCGTAAAGAAGCCTTCCAACTCAACAACGAATACTACAGCCAAGGTAAGAGTGCCTTTATTGTCGGTGGCGCACAAGCCTTAGTTCGTGTCAAAGATGCCAACAAAGATATTTACAGCAAAACCAAAGTCGTACCTGCTCCACTCGGGGCTGGCGGTGTACAAACCGGCGGCAGCATGAGCCTTGTTATTCCAAAGGCTGGCAAAAACCAAAAGGAAGCGGCTTTATTTGCAATGTTCATGACCAACAACAAAGCCCAAGTACAATTTGCAAAACTGGCTGGTATTGTCCCAACCACCAAAGGCGCAGAAAGCGACCCAGACTTAAAAGCTGCCAATCCAAACGATGCGCTTGACGTAGCGACATCACTGGTTAGTGGTACTGGACGCTTCATCACCCCGGGTTGGAATCCACCCAAGAACACTGATAATGTCTACAAGAACTTCAACGACAACATCGAAGCTGCTTTCCTCGGTGCAAAAACTGCTCGTCAAGCCTTAAATGACGCAGTTACATTCTGGAATGCCAACGCCAAGTAACCTCGAGCCTCGAGCAGCCAAAAGACTTTCAATACAATAAAGAAAAAGCGCAAGACCCCACGAACTCCCCCCAGCGCGGAGCGCTGACCCCCTCTTTGAGGGGGTCTAGCACTGGTCAGCAGCCTTTAGCACCCCTCTTTGAGGGGTCGAGCGAAGCGAGGGGGAGTGCGTAGGAGTCCATATTTTTTCTACGCACTCCTTAGATTTTTCAAAAAATTGGAATTGATTATGAAACCC
>JBEGTV010000210.1:0-5145 GCA_041179225.1 Deinococcota bacterium
CTTACTGTATACAGGGAGGGCAAAGGCAAAAGTAAAACCTTTGCCTTTGCCCTCCCTGTATACTCGAGCCATGACCCAACGAACGTTTGTTGATTCGCCAATGGAACGCGCCCTTGTCCTCGAGATTGTCCGAGTGACCGAACAAGCTGCGCTTAAAGCCAGTCATTTTGTCGGCAAAGGCGATAAAATTGCTGTGGATGGGGCTGGGACAGAAGCCATGCGGCAGATTTTAGGCGAAACTCATATTCGTGGCACAGTCGTAATTGGCGAAGGTGAAATGGACGAAGCCCCAATGCTTTACATTGGCGAACAAGTCGGGCTTCAAACCCCAGAATCCTTTGAAGTTGACATTGCCGTTGATCCCGTAGAAGGGACAACTGTGGCAGCAAGGGGGCTACCCAATAGTGTCGCTGTGATTGCTTTATCTGAAAAAAATGGTTTATTAGGCGCACCAGACATGTACATGGAAAAACTGGTGGTAGGACCTCCCGCCGCAGGTCGGGTCAATTTGGCATGGCATCTCGAGGCAAACCTCAATGCAATTGCGGTTAGCTTAGAACGAAGTGTTTCGGATTTAACAATTGTGGTGCTTGACCGTCCACGTCACGAAGACCTAATCGCTCGTATCCGAGCCTCTGGCGCAAGGGTTAAACTGATTGGCGACGGCGACGTGATTGCAGCCTTAGCGGTTGCTATGCGAGGTACTGGGGTTCATGCCCTGATGGGTTCTGGCGGAGCGCCCGAAGGGGTGCTGACGGCGGCTGCCATGAAATGCCTAGGCGGAGAAATCCAAGGGCAATTTTTACCCGCAGGTATTGCCGAATTTGAACGTTGCCAACGCATGGGCGTAAACCCAAATAAAATTTATAGCACCAACGAACTTGCGCCCGGTAAAGAAATTGTTTTTGCGGCAACAGGCATTACCGATGGTGAATTACTGCAAGGAGTACGGCGCTTTTCAGGTGGGGCAAGAACCCACACGATTGCGATGGGTTACGCTACCCAAGTGGTGCGTTTTATGGACACGGTGCATCTCGAGGGGGCTGGCGCAAGGGTCAATATCAGAGTTTAAAGAAGTCCAAGGCACAGGCAGTTCTCGAGAAGCTAAATTCAAAACCAGCCATTGGGTTATTAACTTCCCCGATATTTTGGAATGAAAAACGCCCGATAAAAACAGGAATTTTGAATCTGCTTGATTGGACACGGGTAGAAGAGTCAGTGGTACAACACGTACCGATTATTGGTTTAGGCAGTCCAGTACAAAATACGTTAGACTGATGGCATAAGCACAGGCTCGAGACGGGTTCAGGATGATTGAGACAAAAATAGACTTTCAAACTAACACTCCAGAAGGAGTTCGTTTTGTTGTGCATGGAGTACCAGCCCGAATCAGGCGCTCACCAGAAGGACAAGAATTTCGTACTTTTTCAATGGCTGTTTCTTTGGGACTTGATGAACTAATAAAAGACGCTTTGACTCGAGATAACACGCCTAGAACTGTTGAACTCGAGTTTTAAGAACACAAAATAGATGTTGTAAACTTTATGACCGAAAAAGAATTTTTAGATTCCATTGACTGCAAATTTCCGTACCAGAATATACTGGCAGGAAAAAAATTTATCGTGCTTGGGGTTGAAATTTCACCCAATGCTGCTTTCGCTGTTCTGCATGAAATTTGTAGACCACCGCTTGGCTTGGGTATTGAGCAAGATAGACTCATAAATTTTCTTGACATTTGGTCAACATGTTTCGACCATCCTCTTGTTTCGACTCTTTTACCCCTAGCAAACGCTATAATTCGTCGTGAAACTATTCCACACAAAGCTGCTCTTAAGGCTATGAGGGCTGTTGCTAATCACCAAAACCAATACTGTGCATTAGCAGTGGTGTATTTTTCTTGTGACGATGTAGATAATGAATTGGAAACTCTTTATAACCAAATATCTAACTGCTGGAAACAATTTGACGTTCAAAATATCTGATCTCTACACGACATTGGCGCGTAGGAAAAAAATAAGCTCAAATTCTTAACGCTTTTATCGGTTTAGCTAACTCGAGACTCGGGTCAGTTTCCCACAATGTAAAATCAGCTTTATAACCCTGCTTAACTTGCCCGTACCATTTTTCCCAGCCAGCAGCTTTGGCAGCCCCAATCGTGTATCCCTCGAGTGCTTCAAGTGGCGTTAAACATTGTTCTGGCATAAACGGTTTGCCATCTAAGCCCAAACGTTTCACGGCTGCCTCGAGTCCAACTGTTGGCTCTGGTGTGGCAACACTGGCATCTGACCCAAGCGCCAGCGTTGCGCCTGTCTCGAGTAAGGTTCTAAAAGCATAGGTTGTTTTGGCTCGAGTCTCGCCAAGCAAGCCAAACACGGGTACAGCATCGTCTACGAGGTGAATCGCTTGGACACTAGCAACAATCCCAAGTTGCCCAAATCTGGCAATGTCAGCAGGGGAGAGGTGCTGCGCGTGTTCGAGCCGCAAGCGCACGCCGCGAGCATCTGCCAAAGGTTTTAACTGCTCGAGAACATTCAGCACTTCATGGTTTGCCTTGTCGCCTATTGCATGAACCACTGGGGTAAATCCCATCTCGAGGGCGCGACGACCCCGCTCAAGAATCAGTTCTGGCGGGTCAGCAATCACCCCTGTTGAATCCGTGCCTAAGTACGGCTCAAACATCCAAGCGGTACGTGAACCGAGTGCGCCATCAGCAAAGAATTTAATGCCACAAATTTTAACTTGGTCGCCAGTACCACCACGCAAACCAGTCGCTTCAACATGTTCTAAATCGGCATGGGGAATACTTGCCCAAACCTGTAAAGGCAGTTCCCCGCGCTGCTCGAGTTCTTGAATGGCGCGTAAATAATTGGCTGGCTCGAGTGCCATGGTGTGAACACTGGTGTACCCCCACGCCTCGAGTTGGGCGCAAGCGCGTTTTGTGGCGGTCACGCATTCTTCAAGGGTTGCGGCTGGAATGGCTTGGCGCACCAAGTTCATGGCGTTCGGTTCGAGTAGCATTCCAGTTGGGTGTCCGTGGGCATCGCGCACTATTCGTCCGCCTTCGGGGTCTGGTGTTCCTGCGTGAACATTTGCCAACTCGAGCGCTTTGGAGTTGACCCAAGCGCTATGCCCGTCCCTCGAGCGAATAAAAACGGGTTGATTGGGGGCGATACGGTCTAGGTCGGTGGCTGTTGGGTAAGTCGTTTCACTCCAACGGTTGGGGAACATCCCGCCGCCTTGAAGCCAGTCAGTACCACCGGCTCGAGTGGCAATCATCGCTAAACCTTGTTCTAAGGTCTGACACGAAGATAAATCCAGTGCTGCAAGTGAAAATCCGTATCCTGTTAAGTGAATGTGGGCATCGGTCAGTCCGGGGGTTAAAAATGTGTCGCGGTAATCCAGAATCTCGGCTTTAGGAGAGATTGCAAGGCATTCTTCTCGAGTACCCACAAAACGAATTTTGCGATTCAACACCAAAACCGCTTCGGCTCGAGGCTGCAGAGCATTTAAGGTGATAATGTTGGCTAAAACAATTTGTTCCATGTTTTGCATTATGCCTTATTTGATGCGTCCAAGAATTCCTAGGGTTTCGATGAGCAGTTGTACGCTGTCCTGCATATATCCAGTTGACCCTAACGAAATAATGATCGTGGTTTTACTGGTTGGATCGTACATCAGTTGCGTGCCTAAAATACCCATGTGTCCAATCATGTCTGGAAATTGAAGCAATGGGAAAAAATCAGCGAATTTTAAGCGCATCATGCCGCGTCCGTACCTGATGACTTGCTCAAAACGATTGAGCGGCTGACTGAGGTACTCCAGCGTTTGTGGTTTTAATAGTTTTGCTCCACTTAAGGCTTGGGCAAATCGGAGTAAATCCGTTGTGCTACTGGCAATTCCGCCGCCAGCCCAGTCAACCGTGAGGACTGGGGATTGGCTGAGGTCAGTGCCGTTAATCCAGACTGGACTGAGTTGGGTTGTGCCTTTTTTTGGTTTGGTGCGAAACGGCAAAAAACTTTGTTCCATTTCTAAAGGCTCAAAAATTCGTTGATGCACCACGGTTTCAAAGGGTTGCTTGTAAATCGCTTCGATGATGAAGCCGAGTAAAATATAACCAGTGTCCGAGTAATGAAATTGTGTTTCTGGGGCATGTAAGGCTTGTTGACGGTTTTGTGTGACTTCTAAAAGGTCTTGTGGTGTCCAAGTTTTTTGTGGCTCGAGGACAATTTGCTCGAGAAGGGGTTTGCCGTTTTTTACTGGGTCAGCAAAATAATCTGCAATCCCAGAGGTGTGTTTTAGCAGTTGCTCGAGGGTGATGTCGGCTTGGTGGTCTACACTATTCACCACAAAAAGTCGGTTCAGATTTTCTTTGGGTAGGAGTGTGGCAAGTTTTGTTTCCCAACTCAGTTTTCCAGTTTCGACCAGTTGGGCAATTAAGACCGTGGTGAATAATTTTCCGATACTGGCAATATGAAATGGTGTTTTGCTACCGAATTGACTCGAGAATTTTAGTTCTGGAGACACCACCAGCATTTGGGTTTGGGCGAGTTGCGGAGATTTTTGTTGTAAGGCTTGAACCCGTTGGAGAATCGTGGCTCGAGCTTGGGCTGTGGTTAGTGGGCTGGTCATGAAAACCCAGAATAAACCGCCTGTTAGCACAAGTGCGCCTAAAACCAGTCCGAACCAAAATCTATTTCGCATATTACTATTAGTAACATAGATGTTTTGATTTGTCTATTTCGGGCGTATAATCAAACCTGTGGAATTCTGTGTTCTTGGCTTACTGATGATGTTTCCGCACAGTCTTTACGACTTCAAATTGGCATTCTTAAAGGGACTGAGCTTGTTTTATAGCTCGAGCCTCGGCAGTATTCAAATCGCTGTCAAAAAACTCTTAAAGCTCGGACTGATCGAAATTCATGAGCGCAGCACCCAAGGCAGAGCCAAAATCATGTACCGCATCACCAACGCTGGACGAGCTTATTTTGAGGCTCAATTTACTGCACCAATCCCATCTGGGCGACTCGAGGAAACAGTCTTGGCGCGGTATCACTTTTTGGGGTTAATCGAACGCCAAGAGCGCGTTAAGGTGCTATTTTTTCTGACTCGAGCCATCGAAACTGGGCTGACCGAATTGCAAACCCT
>JBEGTV010000211.1:0-5144 GCA_041179225.1 Deinococcota bacterium
AGGTTTCAATAGCGCTGCAAAAAATGACTTTGTATCAACGCCACATGGCAAACACTGCCGAAAAAATAGCCAGTGGCGATATTGGCAACCGAATCAGCCCTGAATCCGAAGATGACCAATTTGGTAATGCCTTTGCCAACATGACCAAACGCCTTGCTGAACTCATCGAGAACCTACAAGGCAGTGCCACACAGGTTTCCTCGGCAGCTCAAGAAATTTTGGCTGCCACTAGACAACAAGCCTCGAGTGCCACGGGACAAAACGCCAGTGTTGCCCAGACCACCAGTACCGTGCGCCAAGTTCATGCCAGTGCAGACCAGATTGCTGAAAATGCCAGTAGTGTCAACAGCAGCGCCAAAGCCGCCAGCCAAGTTGCCTCGGTGGGGGTTCAAGCCGCTCGAATTGCCACAGTCAGCATGAATGACATCCGTGAACGGGTCGGTCAGATTGCCCAGAACATTCTCGAGTTATCCGAGCAAACCCAAGCCATTGGTGAAATCATTCAAACCGTTTCCAAACTAGCAGACCAAACCAATATGCTTGCCTTAAATGCGGCTATCGAAGCGGCTCGGGCTGGCGAGAACGGTAAGGGTTTTGCGGTGGTTGCCCAAGAAATCAGGATTTTAGCTGAGCAAAGTAAAGCTGCCACCACACAAATCTCGAGTATTCTTGGGGAAATTCAAAGCAGCACCAACACCGCCGTCATGACCACTGAGCAGGGGTTGAAGAGTGCTGAAACTGGAACGCACAGTATTGAATCGGTCTCGAGTACCATCCATGACCTCGAGTACGCCATCGGGGAAGCTGCTACCAATGCCCAATTGATTTTTGCCAGTGTCCAACAACATGCGATTGGGATGGAACAAATTGGCAGTGCCATGCAGAACATCCAGCAGAGTGCGACCCAAAACTTAGCCAGTTCCAACGATACCCGCAACGCCAGCCAACACCTTGCCGATGTCGCGGAGCGCTTAAAAGGACTGGCGAATCAGTACAAGACTTAAAAGAAGGCAAAGGGCGCAAGGCAAAGGGTTTGTTCAGGGTGCATCTCAAGGTTCAATTTGTTATTGTAGCTACGCGATGTTACCTGATGCCCTCGAGATTATTCCGTTTAACAACCCCGTCCATGCCACAATTGCCCCGCCCGGCTCGAAAAGTTATACCAATCGGGTCTTGCCAATTGCCGCTCTAGCAAGCGGTGAGAGTCAAATTGCTGGCGCGCTTTTTAGTGATGACACCAAATACATGGCGCAAGCTCTGCGGCAATTGGGCGTTCAGGTTCTCGAAGACGAAGCCAATCAGGGTTTCACTGTGCATGGTACAAATGGAATCTTGCAAGCCTCAAGCCAGCCGCTTTTTATTGGAAATTCTGGGACAAGCGCTCGGTTTTTAGCGCCGCTTGTGGCTTTAGGACAAAGCGATTACGTGATTGATGGAATTGAAGCCATGCGCCAACGTCCACTCCAGCCTTTAATAGATGCCTTAAATCAAATCGGTGGTGATGTCTCGAGTATTCAAAATAGTGGTTGCCCACCAATTCGAGTCGTGGCAAATGGAATTCGGGGTGGAAGCGTCCGAATTCGCGGTGATTTGTCCAGCCAATACTTAAGTGGTTTATTGATGAGCGCTCCGTACTTTGAACATGGACTCGAGTTAATAGTGGACGGCGAATTGGTTTCTAAGCCGTACTTAGCGGTCACTGCCCAAGCCATGCAAGCCTTTGGGGTCGAACTCGAGAATGATGCTTTTAAGCGTTTTGTGGTTAAGCCTAGCCGCTATCAGCCAGCCGCTTATTTGGTCGAGCCAGATGCCAGTGCCGCCAGTTACTTATTTGCTGCCGCCGCGATTACGGGTGGGCGCGTAACCGTTCCTGGACTTGGTTCAAACAGCTTGCAGGGCGATTTAGCCTTTGTGCGGATTCTCGATTCTATGGGCTGTACAGTTCAGATGACTGAAACCGAAACAACCGTGGTTGGTACACCACACTTGCGCGGACTCGAGACAATAGACATGAGCCAAATTTCTGATACCGCCCAAACCTTAGCAGCCGTAGCGGTCTTTGCGGACAGTCCAACACGAGTGACTGGGATTGGTTTTATCCGTAAAAAAGAAACCGACCGAGTAGCCGCCGTGGTGACTGAACTCAAGCGCCTTGGGATACAGGCACTCGAGGAAGACGATGGATTTGTGATTTATCCAGGTAAGGTCTCCCCTGCTCGAGTAGAAACCTATGACGATCATCGCATGGCAATG
The DNA here is from genome assembly GCA_041179225.1 of Deinococcota bacterium. Lineage (GTDB taxonomy): Bacteria > Deinococcota > Deinococci > Deinococcales > JAAFIG01 > JAAFIG01. The sequence goes on from JBEGTV010000211.1 coordinate 2,254, forward strand.
AGTTTTGCGCTGATTGGCTTAAAACAAGCTGGGGTAACTATTCTTGATCCAAAATGCACCAGTAAAACTTTCCCTAACTATTGGGATGTGCTAGAAGAAATGCGGCTTTAAGCCTTGAGGCTTTTGCGAGGGTCAATGAAGCGCCGCCGAGTAATGCCAATGCGCTTAGCCAAACGCCTCGCTGCTTCCTCGAGTACAACTTGTGGCAGGTTGGTTAGGCTTTTTATGTCTAGGCGTACCCACTCTTGGTATTCACAGTTTTCTTCTTCATAGAGCAGCACAAATTGTTCCCTTGTCTCGAGGTAAAACACCCCCAATAATCCATCGGGGATTTGATGGCTTTTAAGAATTACCCAAGCTGCATTTAGGGCGGCTTCGTCTTCTTGTTTGCTCATAAGAGTTTCTTTTGAAAAATTCGGTAGCGTTTATACGGTATTGCGCCAAGGGCTTTCATTCCGTTGTTAATGCCGTCGTTACTCTCTAAAGTCCAGCCAAATTCGCCACTCGAGTATTTCTTTTGTCCGCGCCAGAATGACTCGGCGTACAGCAGTGCGTCTAGCCCTTTACCGTGGTATTCATCTAAAATTCCAAGCGCAACAAGGCGCATTCGGGTGTACTTAAAAAACTGTAACTTAAAAATTCCAAAAGGTAGTAGCTTACCGCCAGTTCCGGGTAGGGCTTGGTTTAAGTCTGGCAAGACCAAACTAAAGGCGACTGGGTTGCCATCTATTTCTGCCATAAAGCTAATTTGTTGGTCGGCAACTTGCCCGAGTTGTTTTTTTAAGTGGTCTATTTCGCTTTCCGTCCACGGCACAAAACCAAGGTTACGACTCCAAGCGCTGTTATAAATTTTTCGGATATGAGCCACTTCTTCATTCATTTTCTTAAAATTAAGGGGACGCAATGTCACTCTTAAATTTTTCTTGACCCGCTCAGCAATTCGCCCAACTCGTTCGGGCAGTCCTTGCGCTACGGTCATTTTCCAAGCAAAGGTGTCTTCGTATTTGCTGTAACCTGCTGCCTCCGACCAAGCAATGTATTCGAGTGGGTTGTAATTCATCATAATCGCGGGCGGGTCATCAAAGTTATCCACTAAAAAACCGTGCATGTCGTTCTGAGCAATTTTACTTGGACCTTTGACCATATCCGCCCCTCGAGTCCGCGCCCAAGTTTCGACTCGTTCAAGCAGCGCTATGAAGATAGTTACATTATCGGCTTCAAGGCTCGAGAACAGCACCGTGTTTTCATTACGGTACTGATTAAAGCTCTTATCGAGAATCGCAGCGATACGTCCAACGACTTTTCCGTTTTCCAAAGCAATAAAAAGCTCAATCTCGGAATGGTCATAGAAAGGGTTCTTTTTGGGGTCGGTTTCTTCCCATTCTTGAATCAGCATTGGTGGAACCCACTTTGGATGGTTATGGTATTTTTGGTACGGGTAATCTATCCAAAGTTTGCGTTCGGCTCGAGAGGACACGCTTAAAATCTGGGTCATGCCATACAATCTAGCCTTTTTGGGGACTTCGGCGCAATTTTGCCACACAAGGTCGCCGTCTATGAGTAAAATGGCGTATGTTCCTATACGCTTCTCGGCGGATTATCGCCATGATCCCAATATTACTCGCGGTCTCCATGGCAATTTTTGGGTTGATTCAATTGCAACCAGGTGATTTTATTGATGAATTGCGACTAGCAAACCCCAAAATTACCCAAGCTGACATCGAGCGTTTACGTCGTGAGTACGGCTTGGATCAACCTTGGTACGTGCAGTATGGCAAATGGTTAAATCGAGCGGTGCGCTTAGATTTTGGTTTATCTCGAGAAAACGGTTATGAACCTGCTGCTAATTTTGTTTTTGAGCAACGCCTAGGAAATACCATCACTCTTTCTGCCACAGCATTTTTTATTGCGCTTTTCATTGGTATTCCAATTGGCATTTATGCAGCAGTGCGACAATACAGTGTTCTTGACTATGTAACTACATTCTTATCGTTTGTTGGTTTTAGCGTGCCAGTTTTTTGGCTTGGGATCATGATGCTGATTTTATTTGGTGTAACCTTTAAGATTTTCCCAACTGGTGGAATGCAAACCGAAGGTGTGACCCAATACGTCGAAAGCACTAAGCAATTTGATGTCACGGGGCAAGTCCAAAAGATAGAAACTCGAGAAGGCACGTCTTTTATTACAATTGGCGTTTATGACGAAGCCAGCAAACTCGAGATTCCCAAAGAATTTACCCTGCCTGCTGGCATTCGTCCGTCGGTCACAGTTGGGGATTACATTTCTCAGGGGCAAAGCGTAGGGCAGGAAGTAACCGCACAATCGTGGTGGGCTTGGTTACTTGACCGTTTGCACCATTTGGTTTTGCCTGCGGTGGCATTATCTATTATTTCAATTGCCGGTTGGACAAGATTTATGCGGGCAAGTTTGCTCGAAGTCATCAACCAAGATTTTGTGCGAACCGCACGAGCAAAAGGTTTATCTGAACGAATTGTGATTTATAAACACGCTTTGCGAAACGCACTGATTCCGATTGTGACACTGGTCGGTTTGTCTGTACCAGGAATCCTTAATGGGGCGGTATTGACCGAAACCGTTTTTAACTGGCCCGGAATGGGAACGGCACTGCTTGATAGTGTGGTGAAAAAGGATTACAACGTGGCTATGGTGATATTAATGATGCTGAGTATAGTGACCCTCGCCGCCAATTTGCTGACCGATTTAGCTTATGCCCTCGTTGACCCACGCATTCGGTACAATTAAGGACTCGAGGAAAATTTATGTCTACTGCTACAGTACCTCTTAAAAAAGATGAAAGTTCCAATGCTAAAACTTGGCGACGATTCACCAAGCACCGTGCGGCAATGGTTTCAGGTGTGGTGTTCTTACTC
>JBEGTV010000212.1:0-5130 GCA_041179225.1 Deinococcota bacterium
GCATTGACCACCACCAGCGCAGAATCGGCAGCCCGCAGCGCTCCGCGAATCTCCCCGACAAAATCGGCATAACCGGGCGTGTCTAACAAATTGATTTGCGTGTCTTGCCACGTCACATTGAGGACACTGGTGGCAATGCTCATGCCTCGGCGCTTTTCGGCTTCGAGGTGATCCGAAGCGGTTGTACCATCCTCAACCCGTCCTAAGCGATCTTTGTAACCCGTTCTAAATAGCATGGCTTCAACCAAACTGGTTTTTCCAGCACCATTATGACCAACCACCGCAACATTTCTGACGCGCATAATCACCTCTAAAAAAGCGATTGAGGGCTAGACCCGAAGTTCTTGAAGAACAAAAGTCTACACCTCACAATACATAGTTCGCTACGGTTTACAAACTGCTAATAAGTCATTTGATGCAGTAATACCCTTAAAGATGACTTGAGTAACATGTGCAGCAAGAAACTGTCATGAACCACTAGAACCGTAAATCCCAGAGTGCGCCTAGGGCTTTGGATAATTCCCATTCTCTAACCAAGACCACATCGGTTTTGAAAGTGCTGTACGCCATGATACTCACCCCTGCTTGTGCCAATGCCGTGGTTAGTTTTGCCATTACACCAACCGTCTCGAGCGGAAAATCTTGTGATAATCGGATGGCTCGGTAATGTCCATTGGCTTTGGCTTCTGGGTACTGATGCGCCATTTTTTGCCAAGCCCCAACCTCGAGAATCAGGGTCGTTTCAAAGGGGTCTTCGATTAAAACCCGTAATGCACCCGTGGCGGGCAAAGTAATTTCGGTATTTGGGAATAAGGAAATTAAGGCGTATTCCCCCTCGAGAACATCGAGGACATCATTACCACGAGGAGAAAAATCTGTGCGAACCGAGGAAATACCCATGAAAACATCTTAACATTCTGGGTCTAACCAGTTAAACATGGGCTGCTTAACCAGCCAAACACTGGTACGCCCCAAGTAAGGTTTGTGGTGTGTCACTCGAGGCTCTCACCGTGATTCGGTGTGGATTGGGTGCAATTAAATGGGTACTGTCGGTAAACGGGTCAATGTGAATCCCTTGGGCATTTAAGCGCCGTAGGCTGTTGGTGGCAAGCGGTGTGCCGCAGAGCAGTAAATTTTCAAAGCAGTTGTTTTGCGACAACTGGGCTATCACTTCCGACAACGCCTCGAGTGAATTGTGTTGCACTTGGGCGGCTGGAATTCCAAACGCACTTGGCGGTAATTCGAGGTACAAAGCACAGCCTGTTTTTTCCAAGGCAGTTCTGGCTTGGGTCACGGCTCTGGCAATTCCTAGTTCGTTTGGCTCGAGGGCAATGGTGCTTAATCCTGCGGCTTTTAGGGTTTTAAGTTGTTCCATTTTTTGCGAGTTACCACCAAGGGCAAGCAAGGTCGGAGCGACCAAATCGGTACGCTCAAAGTCTGGTGCTTCACCAACTGCAAAAGCCGCGCCAATTGCCCGAGCAAGATTGGCACTACCCGCCCACAAAACCCTTTTGGGGTCTTGAACACTGGCGACTAAGTTTTCAATATCGCCGCGATTGCCTCCGTCCACAATCACAAAACGGGCTTTCTCGAGAGCGGCTTGGATGGTCTGCGGGTTTATATCACGCACCAGTGCCACCGCACCAAGACCTTCACGCTCGAGTAAATCTGGGATGTTGGCATCATAGACTGGATTTAGTCTATCTCTGGCTAAGTGGCTGCGGTGAAGTGGTGAACCATGCCAAAAGACTGTGCCATGCCGCACTTCAAAGCCTTCGAGCGGACTAAAGGCGGCTAAAATTACTTTGTTGCGCCCACTGGCTTCGAGCGTGGCGAATAGATCATCCCACGGGCGGCGCAGACTCGAGTCAAAACGAAAAAATGCAATTTGGCTGTGCCGCAAATTTCGCCCCAAGTTCTGTAAGCGGGTTCTCGAGTCGAGCTTGGAAAGCCCACGCAAATCGGCATCTAAGACCAAAGCACTGCCGCCGACAGTTTTTTGGCTGTGTTCGTGCAGGAGCAGCGTGGTCTCATGCCCAGCCCGTGCAAAAGCACTCGCCACCCGTGAGGCATCGAGAATCGAATCTGTGACCGCAGCCAATTGCATTGAGTAGCAAGTTTACGTCATGGGAGTGTCAAATGCTAGAGCATTTTTCAAAAAAATCATTTATTTTGTGACGGTTTTTGTGACGCTAAAAACATAGACTGCTCCCATGAAACCCTATCTTAAATTATTAAATCTGTTAGTCTTAGCCACCTTTGTGGCGTGTGGTGGCGCTCCCACGCCCAACCCAGCCGATTTACAAGTTACCCCCGATAAGCTCGAGTACACGGTTTTACCAGAAACCATGCAGCTTTCAAACGCTGTGGTACAAAAAATCTCGAGTGTCAGCACTGTCAATGGCAACCTGACCTTTACGGGTAATCCAAGCGAATTAAGTAGTCTCGAGCAGGGCAGTGTGCTACTTGCGCCAAGCAGTCCACAAACCCCGAAGGGCTTACTGCGAATTGTGAAAAGTAAAAAACTCGAGAATGGCAATCTGGTTCTCGAGACGACTGTTGCCCCAATTCAACTGGCATTCTCGAGCATGGATATTCAGATTTCACGGCGCATAGATGAAGTTGGAACAGCCAACACCAAATTGTTAGGGCAGTTTACCCAAACCATTCCTTTTAGTCGTGAATTGCTTTTAGATTACGTGCCGTACAATGCCGACAATAATTTACAGACCAAAAACGATCAGATGGTGGTCAGTGGTGGGCTTGGCGTTGGCATGGTCTTTAAGTTCACCTTATCGTTTGATTGGGGTGGTAAAACTGGCATTATCAAAGAGGTTGCCAAGTGTATTGCCACAGGCGGTTTACTTTGCGATGTGGATAAAATCATTCCAGAACTCAAAACTGGACTCGAGTTTGATACCTTTGCCAAAGCAAGTTTTGGCATTGAAGGCGCAGCTAGTTTACCGTTTGACACGGGCGAAAAACCAATTTGTGAGGACAATAAGAAGACCTGCCCACCGATTAACCTTGGTACAATCCCAGTCGGACCGCTGGTTTTTGATGTGGGTTTGGATTTCACTGGGCAAATAGATGGTGAAGCCTCGAGCAGTATTAAATTAGCGGCTGGAATGGAAATGGGGGTTCGGGCTTCAGTCATGGCTTCCACTAAAACTGGAATTGATTTTGTACCACCGACACCCTACAAAAAGTTTAGCCTACCAACGGTCAGTGCCAGCCTCAAAGGACGCGCTCGAGTTCGGGTCGGTCCGCGTTTATCGGTGCTGCTTTACGGAGTCATTGGTCCTACAGTCGGCGCTCAGTTTACTGGTGAAGTCGTGGCAGATGCTTCACTTACACCTTGCTGGAAACTCAATCTTGGTGTGAGTGCCAGTGTCGGATTGCGTTTACGAATTCCTTGGGAAAAAATTGGTTTTGAAGAAATTGCTGATACTTTGGGGATTAACTTAGATTTATCAAAATCCAAGAAATATGACTTAATTAGCCAAACAGTTCTGACTGGCACATGCAGCGCTCCACCCATAGACAACATCCCGCCCGGAGACAGTCCGTCCAGTCAAACACTCTTAAATCCCACTTTTACGCCTTGGTCAAAGATTTTTAATTTTGCCAATCCGGAATTTGAAGCTAGTTTTGAGTACAGTTATGAACAAGGCGGCGAATGGACAAACCTCCATAAAACCATTGATGGCTCGGATGTTTTGGGTTCATCTGAGTCGCCTTATACCCTTAAAATCAGTCCAAAGGGCAGTATTTTATGGACTAAAATGTTTCGTAGTGAAATCAATACGCAAGTCTTAGGGCTGGAAAAGTATTACTATCCACCAAACGCAGTTGTCTCGAGTCTCGATGGGAATATCCTGATTGCCAGTTCGCCAAAAGGGAGGATTGTTCCATCACAGCCAACGGTGTTGATTCGTGCCAGTCAGGATGGTCAGGTGCTATCTGCCACTCAATACTTAATTCACCCAGAAAACCAAGCTGGTTATACAGGTACACGTAAAATGATTCAGTTACCTGACGGTACGCTTTATATTCTAGCTGATGCAAACGATGCCGATAACACCAATGTAGTGTTGCTCAAACTGAATGCCAGTGGTACTGTGATTTGGGCAAAAACCATTGATATTGGCTTGGATGACTTACCCACTAGCCTCGAGTCAATGTCAGATGGCGGCGTAGTCGTGGCGGGATATGACCACAAAGCCTTTCCAACCAGTAGTTTTATCATTCGCTTTGGGGCAGATGGCAGCCAATTATGGGCTAAAAAAGCGGTTGGCTGCGCCTCGGGACAAGACAGCAACCTTGGCATTACTGCCAGCAACAAGACTGGTTCTGGTGATTTGCTCTTTGTTGGCACTGGTTATTACGCCCCAACCCAAGGCGTGATGATGCAACTTTCGCCAAGTGGCGTGTTGGTTCAAAGTAAAATCTATGAAACTGGCTCGAGTATACGCAATGTCTGGTTTACTGGTATTCAACAATTAGCCACGACTGGTTTTATCATCAGTGCAGTGCGAGAACGCGAACTTAATCAAGACAGCCTAGCCTTGATTGGTTTAGATAGCCTTGGTGGGGTGCAGTGGTCACGTTCCTTGAACATCAAAACTTTGGGTGGCGAATCCAATGTGGTTTCAGCCAAAACCAGTTTGCGCCTAACCACCGACGGCGGGATTATGGCACTTGGCAGCACACCTGTACCAACCCCAAGCGGCAACCGCAATGGGCTTTGGATTTCAAAAATACCAGCTAAGAACGGTGAAATTGCCCTAAACTCGAGTTTTGACAACGACCCTACCCCCGTAACAGTCAGTGCTTGCACCATTGCCTTGAGTAACCTTAACCCAGTCATATCAAGCCGAGCCGTACAAACCAAAGAAATAACTGTTACCACCGAAGATTTTAGCCCTCCCACAGTTGTTACCACACCATAGGCTAATTTGACCTGCACCAAGTAGTTCCTCGAGTTGATGAAAGGCAATTTTTTACACAGCAGGATTTTAGGTTTTACCGCTAAGTACACGTCAAAACTCTAAACACGAATCGGTTTTCGTGTTTCTCAAGTAACCGATCAAAAATAAGTCCACGCAAAAAATCCAATCCAACACGAAA
>JBEGTV010000213.1:0-5111 GCA_041179225.1 Deinococcota bacterium
CCAGTTGCTTGTCATCTGCAAGAGCGTGAGATACTTAGATGAGCAAATAGATTGGTTCTCTAATTCTTTTCTCGTACCTTAAAAACAATCGCGTTCGGCACGGCTCGTCCGATGCGCCCGCCGACTGTGCCACCCGCTAAGACCATCTGAGCGCTTGTGCCGCTATCTAAACGAATGGCTTCGCGCAAACCCTGAGCCAGTAACGCCCGAGCAAAATCTTCGGGTGATGCAAACTCGAGCATGGCGAGGATGTAATTGTTTTGGTTGTCAATGCCAATACCAATTTGTCGTGTGGGTCGCCATATTTCGCCACTCGAGTCAAACCCTTCGGCTTGAGGACTCACCGCAAAAGCCCCATTTACAATTAAACGCGGTCCAGCCGCCAATGCGCCATTTACATTTTCCCAAGTTGGGTCGCCCCAAGTTAAACCAATGGTGGCAGGGTCGTTTATTTTTCTCTCGAAACTCGGATTGGTTTTTGGATTAAAAGTCACACTAAATTGCCCATTTTTAGGAACAACCGCTTGGTCGTGTCGCTCGAGAATTTTGCCATTGGCAATGATAAAGGTGGTGAAGCCCAAGCCTCCAACGGGAACAAAACCATCGCCCATAAAAAAGGTTAAGTTCTGCGGGTGTGGTGTGGGACGAATCTGATTGATATTGGCTACGGTTGCGCCGAGGGTCAGAATCATTCTGGCTTTGGGAATTCCAAAAATCGTGCTGCTGTCCAAAAACCCAATTGTGGCACGGTTGCCTCTGGAATAGGCTTGGAGTGAGCCATTAAACAGTAAATCCACAGCCTGCATACTGGCAGGGTCAAAATAACCACCATTGACGGCTGCCACTGCCCCATCTGCAAACTCGAGCAGGGTTTTTGCTCCACCCCACGGGGCAGTCAGCACCTCGGGACGGTACTTACTGGGGTCTAATCGTACCAAATGCAGTTTGCTTAACCCGACTGGAATGGTGTTGTAGGTCACGCCACTAGGCACTGCACCGACCAAAGGAATCGGGGACGCTAAATCCGAACCCTCCACATACAATTCCTTACCATTTGCGCTAACCTCGAGCCGTGAATTACTGGGAATTTCTGCTTCTAAAATCGCATCGTTGCCGTTGCGTAAAATCCGCACTCGAGATAGGCTTTCAGAACCCACAGCTTGAAAACGCGTTTGGGTGGCAGTGTTTACAAGTTTCACTTTGAACTTAGATGCGGTTTTCTCCAAGACAAAAAACTCAGCATTTCGCGCCAAAGCTAGGGTCACACGGCTAGAACGTCCTTTAGAACTTTTTATCTCGAGAATCTGATTTAAGCCTGTAGTGGGTAAAGAATTATTCTCGCTGCGAATTTGAATTCCAGTCTCGAGGACATTAAGCACAAACCCAAGCGGTTGTAAGCATTTAATCGGTACAAAAACCGTGTTCTCTTTAAGAATAGGAGCATTCCAGCCCTTTAGCACTTCGCCTGTTAAATCCACCCAACCTTTTTCGGGTTGCCATTCGAGTTGTGATTTAAGACTTGTTTCCTCAGTCTCGAGTGTTTCTAGGGTTTGCATTCGCAATTTCCCATCCAGACCCGAGGTCGCAACTACTACCCCAAAACGCTCGAGAATACTGAGAGGCACATACTCATCCAGTGGATTATCGGTTTTGAACAAATCGGCTCGAGTTTCAAGCGGTGGGTCAAGGGGTAAGTCGTTTAGCAAAATCGGTGTGGCATAGGCACTCGAAGTCAGTGCAAACAAAGCAAGGAGTCGTTTCATTGGCTTTATTTTACGGTGTAACAATTTAAGTTACATCAGGTTTTTTCTCAGAGTCTTCTGGGCGTTTGGCGGTTTTGATTAAACTGGCAATCACGCTGATGGCAAGAATACTGACGATGACTCCAAGCGACACAGCAGTGGGGATTTTGATGCTTTCGCCGAGAATCCATTTGGATACGTCTGGCATCAGAAGTTTCACCCCTACGAAACTGAGAATGACGGCTAAACCAGTCTTTAAGTAGACGAATCGGTCTACAATATCGGCAAGCAAAAAATACAAGCTGCGTAAGCCAAGGATTGCCATGACGTTACTGGTGAAAACAATAAATGGGTCGGTGGTGATCGCAAAAATCGCAGGGATGCTGTCCACAGCAAAAATCAGGTCGGTGAATTCAATAAAGACCAGCACCAAAAACAGTGGGGTTGCCATCCGAACCCCGTTTTGTACCGTAAAGAATTTTTGTCCATCGTAAGTATCTGAAATCTTGAAGAAGCGCTTAGCCAGTTTAATGACAGGGTTTTTGTCCATGTCAACATGGGCTTCTGTTTCTTTTTGCGTCAGCATTTTAATGCCCGTGTAAAGCAAAAAGACACCGAAAACAATTAAAATCCAGTGGAATTCTTTAATTAAGGCAGAACCTAAGCCAATCATTGTGCCACGCATGATAAGTGCGCCTAAAATTCCCCAGAATAATATGCGGTGGCGGTATTCTGGGGGAACTTTGAAATAACTAAAAACCAACACAAACACAAAAATGTTGTCCACCGCAAGGCTGTACTCAACCACATAACCAGTCAGCCATTCAAAGCCTTTTTGCTGCCCTTGCCACGCAAAAATAACGGCAGCAAAGGCTAAACCAAGCGTCACCCAAACAGTTGTCCAGATGGCGGCTTCTTTAACTGTTACCACATGGGCTTTACGGTTAAAAACCCCTAAATCAAGTGTCAGTACCGCCAGCACACCAGCTAAGAACGCCACCCAAACCCAGAGTGGCACAACGATATTGGCAACAGCGTTTTCCATAAGAAACCCCTTTTCCTTATGAGTCTCGCTCTTTTATGCGCGCCGGAACGTGTTTTCCCCAAGAAAACATCGGTTCGTACTGACGACCACGCAAACCCCGAAAACTCGAGGTGGCTACTCCCTCAATAACTTCGCCATTCTTCTAGGGATAGGTTTTGTTTGCAGTTAAGAAAGAGACATTTTGCTTACTTTGTCAAAAATAATTAGTCCTAGACAGTATAAACTCGAGAAAGTGCCAAGAGTAGCGTTTTCTTTATTTATGTGTTGTCGCCTCGAGTAGCACAACTAAATACAAGTATCGTCAGCTTTGTAGAGAGTCTGGGATTTCGTGGATGCCAGCAATAAAGTCTCGATACCATGCACCACTGCTTTTTAGGCTGCGTTTTTGGGTGGCAAAATCCACATGGTACAAGCCAAAGCGTTTGTCATAACCTTCTGCCCATTCAAAATTATCCATTAAAGACCAGTAAAAGTAGCCATGCAAGGGTATGCCGCTTTGGATTAACTTGGCGCACTCGAGCAAGTGGGCTTGTAAGTAATGGGTGCGCTCGGGGTCGTGGACTGTGCCGTTTTCGTTGACAACATCGGGGTAGCTCGAGCCATTCTCGGTGATAAAAATGCGTTTTGGCGAATAATCCAAATAAACTTTCTCGAGTTGCTGGTATAAGCCTTTTGGGTAAACCTCCCAACCAAAGCCGGTTACAGGGTTGCCTCTGACATGGTCGGGAATAATTTCCACAGGCATTCCCGCAAATTGCAGCAGGGCAGTGATTCCTTCTGGGGCGCTATTGCCTTTTGGAGCGCGAACCACCTGACGCTGATAATAATTGATTCCTAAAAAATCGAGCGGTTGGGCAATACTGGGTAAATCATCTTGGAAATCTTCAGGCAAGGCGGGTATAAACATCTCGAGTTCTGAAGGGTAGGATTTACCAAAAATTGGGTCGGCAAAAAGGCGGTTCATCAGGGCATCCAAAGACTGCGCTGCAAACAAGTCGGCGCTCGAGTCGGAGGCTGCTTGTATGTAACTCATGGACAAGGCAATGCCAACGGGGATGTTGCTGGCTTCGCGCACCGCACGAACAGCCAGACCATGTGCCACCAGTGCATGATGCGCCACGCGAAATGCCAAACTGAGGTCGGTGTGTCCGGGGGCGTGCTGCCCCGTCACATGCCCAAGCATCGTGAAGACAAGCGGTTCGTTTAAGGTCATGATGCCCGATACCCGAGAACCAAATTGACTCGAGATGAGATGTGCATACTCAGCAAAACGCAGCGTCGTGTCCCGATTTGCCCAACCGCCATGTCCGCTTGCATCGCGTTTATCTTCTAAGGCTTGCGGTAAATCCCAATGGTATAAGGTCAGCCACGGCGCAATTCCAGCCTCGAGTAGTGTGTCTATCAGTTTATCGTAAAATTCCAGTCCTTTTTGATTGGGTTTGCCTTTGCCTTCGGGTTGAACTCGAGACCAAGCGACACTAAAACGGTAGGCATTTGCACCAAGTTGCTGCATCAGGCGCACATCGTCGCGGTAAAGGTGGTAGTGGTCGCAGGCAACATCAGCAGTATCGTTGTTCAAAATCTTGTTTTTGCGGTGGGCAAAGGTATCCCAAATTGAGATGCCCTTACCATCTTCAAAAGCTGCGCCTTCGATTTGATGGGCTGCTGTCGCCGTACCCCATAAGAAATTGGCTGGAAACAATGAACGGGTTTTCATGGATTGTATTGTACTCGAGCCAATACGTGGTTTGTACTCGAGCCAATACTTGGTTTGTACCTCGAGCCAAGTATCAGATTGTACTCGAGGCAGTAACTGTCTTTGGGTGCTTAATGTACATCCGCACCTCACCGCAAGCAGTATGCTAAAGGCTATGAAACGCCCGAACATTTGGGTTGTGTTGTTGATCGCTTTGGCACTGGTGTTGCTTGTCAGTGTTAATTTGCGTTCAAACACATCGGCGGCTGACCCCGAAATCAGTGTTTTTGCTGCCAGTGTTAAAGCCAAAGCTGTTAGCAGTGTGGTGATTGGACGCGCCAGCAACAATTTAATCGAACTCGAGTACACCTTGCGTGATGGCAAAAAGAGCCGCACCAGTACCACCTCTGAAGACAATTGGGCAAAACCCAGTTATCTGGTCGAGCAAGGTATTCCCGAAGTCACGGTGCGAGAAATTGGCAACATCGGTTGGTTGGCGATTTTATTAAACATCGTGCCGATTCTGATTTTAGGGGTGTTTCTGTGGTTTATGATTCGCGGGATGCGTGGCGGGTCTGACGGAGCAATGAGCTTTGGGAAATCTCGAGCCAAACAAATCGAGAAACCA
>JBEGTV010000214.1:0-5106 GCA_041179225.1 Deinococcota bacterium
GCTTACCGCGAGCATATGCACCCCTAGCGGCATCCAAGGCTTCGCGTTGCCCAGGGCGGTAGGCGGCGTATGGAAAATGGCTCGAGTTTTCGAGGGTGCTGTCTAAGCTCGAGGTCATGGCGGTAATCTAACACACTTTATGCTACGAACAGAAATTGTTTTCTTTAGAAGCATCGCTTATGCTAAAGCAACATGAACTTAACCCCCAAAGAACAAGGATTCACCATGCCCGCAGAATGGGCGCAACACGAATGCGTTTGGACTGGCTACCCTGCTAATGACCAAATGTGGCTAGGCTACCTCGAAGCTGTACGTCAAGACTTTGCAGCTTTTTTGCGGCTACTCTCGAGCTTCGAGCGGGTCGAACTGGTTTGCCGTGACGAGGAAGCCTTAACCGATGCCCAAACTCGGCTCGAGGGTTGCAATGTGGTGTTTCATTTGCAGCCGCATAATGATGTTTGGTTTAGGGACTGCGCTCCAATTTTTATCACAAATGGACAAGAAATCGCTGCCATAGACTGGAAATTTAACGGATGGGGCAATAAATTTGATTCAGACTTAGACGATAAAATTCCAGAATTTATTTGCACCAATCAAAACATCAAACGTTTTCCCACCAGTGTCGTCATGGAAGGCGGCGCACTCGAGGTCAACGGTGCTGGAGTGCTGCTCACCACCCGCCAATGCTTACTCGAGAAACACCGAAATCCGAGTATGACTCCAAACCAAATTGAAGAAGTTCTGCGCTACAACTTGGGTGTAGAAAAAATTCTTTGGCTCGAGGATGGCATGGAAAATGACCACACCGACGGACATATAGACACCATCACTCGGTTTGTCTCGAGCAACACGATTATTACTTGCGTCTGCGAAGATGAAACGGATTCCAATTACGCGGTTCTCGAGAAGAATTTAGCGCTGCTCAAGACTTTTACCGATGTTCACGGGCAGCCGTTTGAAATTGTTACCCTGCCACTGCCCAAAAATAGAATGTTCTTAAGCGGCGAAATGGCTCGAGAAGAAGGTGTAGAAGGGGAGAGGTTGCCGCCAACCTATGCCAATTTTTACATCGGTAACGGTTGTGTGATTGTGCCGACCTACAACGACCCCAACGATCAAATTGCCCTCGAGATTCTAAAGCCACTTTTTCCAAACCGCCAAGTGATTGGAAGCTCGAGTCACGGACTTATTCATGGTGGCGGGAGTTTTCATTGTGTCACCCAACAGCAGCCTTTGGTCTAAATTTACTCGAGACCACGCTTATAAAATGTAAATCTAAAATGGTAAAATAAACCATGAGCCAAATCGAAGTAGAACAAGCTGCACTACAATTGCCGATGAAAGCACGGGCGTTTCTAGCCCAAAAGCTCTTGGAGAGTTTAGAGCAACCAAGCGAAGCCGAACTCGAGGAATTATGGCTTGCCGAAGTTGGTGAGCGCATAAAACGAGTTGAGCGTGGCGAGTCAAAACTGACTTCTTTTGCCGATGCGTTGCAACAAGCCCGAACCGTGATTGCTAAAACCCATGCTTGAACTTAGTGTTTTATCAGATGAAGCACTCGAGGAATACCTTGGAATAGTCACGTATCTCGAGGCGCAAAGTACAGGTTTAGCTGAACGATTTAACCTTATTTTTCAAGAAGCTGTGGAACTCCTATTGGTTTTCCCTGAAGCTGGACGGGACTTAAGACGCTTCGATGCAAGACGTTTGAATTTGCGCGGATTTTCATATCACTTGATTTACCGAGTTGAAAGTAACTTGCTTGTGATTTATGCCATAGCACATCATAAACGTAGTCCAAATTACTGGCTGACGCGATTAGTCTAACCAAGCTAAGGCTTTTTCCTGTGTGTCAAAGAACCGAATTGATTTATGGGTCTGGTGTTCAAAAGTAAGTTCGGCAACTCGAGGGCTGTAAATACTCAAATCCTTGACCACCACAGCCAATTGTAAACGATAATTGGTACATTTTTGAAAGAGTTCCCCTGCTAAGCCCGAAGATAAATCAAAGAAATTTGGACTTAGGTCAGTTTCGGTTAGAAGTAACCTGTCCATACAGTAACATTGACCGATTGCGTTAATCACATCTTCAAAAGTATCTATTCTTAAACCACTTTCATTTGCGATTAGCACCGTGTTTTCCATTTCGGTACTGTAATCCAAAAATCGGTGAGTTTTTATCAGCTTTTCCGCAAGTGTGTTTAGTGCTAAAATTGCACTATGGTTAAGAAGTCAGTAAAAACCCTTGGGAGTATCTGATGATTGCCCAATACTTAGAAGCAGGCATGAAACTTGCTAAGTACAAGTTACTCGAGGACAATTCATTTTATGCCAATATCCCCGAAGCGCCTGGCGTTTGGGCAAATGCTGAAACTCTTGAGGAATGCCGTGATGAACTGCGTGAAGTTCTTGAGGACTGGGTTTTGTTGGGTGTAGCACAGGGTCACGAGATTCCGAGGTTCACATTATGAAACTAGCCATCATCCAAATGTCCATGACCAATTCACTCGAGTCTAACCTCGAGAAAGCTATTTTTTTTGTGCGTGAAGCCGCCAGCCAAGGCGCTAAGCTGATTCTGCTGCCAGAGCTATTCGAGAATCTATACTGGTGTCAGGTGCAGGGCGAAGCGTATTTTGCTTGGGCGAATCCACTCGAGCAGCACCCATTTTTACCTAAATTCCAAGCACTGGCTCGAGAACTCGAGGTTGTTTTGCCAGTATCTTTTTTTGAACAAGCTGGGCAGGCACGTTTTAATAGTGTGGCTACCATAGACTCGAGCGGCGAAATTCTGGGCGTGTACCGCAAAAGCCATATTCCAGATGGACCGGGGTACTCCGAAAAGTATTATTTTAATCCGGGTGATACGGGTTTTAAGGCGTATCCAACTTCGGCTGGATGTGTTGGCACGGGCATTTGTTGGGATCAGTGGTATCCAGAAAGCGCTCGAGCAATGGCGTTACTTGGTGCAGAAATTTTGTTGTACCCAACTGCCATTGGTTCAGAACCCGAAAGTGTCTCTTCGCCGAATACCCACCATGCGTGGCAACGGGCGATGATTGGACACGCGGTCTGTAATGCCATGTACTTAGGGGCAGCCAACCGAGTTGGCACAGAAACCATCGAAGGTCTGACGCAAACCTACTATGGCTCGAGTTTTATCTGTGACCCAAGCGGAGAGAAACTAGCCGAGGCTGGGCAAAGCGAAGAAATAATTTTAACTGCCAATTTGAATCTCGAGTGGGCAAGGTCATTTCGGGCTGGAATGGGTTTTTTTAGAGACCGCCGTCCAGATTTATATGCGCCGCTTTTAACCTTGGACGGAAAAACGAAAAAATGAATCTAAAACTCTCATGGTTTTTAGCCGTGCGCCACCTTAAAAAACGCACCATGCAAAATCTCATCAGTGTGATTGGTGTGGCAATCGGTGTAATGGTTTTAACCACTGCCCTGTCTTTGACCAATGGTTTTATAGATGCGCTTTTTACTGCCACCATCAAAGCCCAACCGCACATTTCGCTCGAGTCATGGCAAAAAGACCTTGGGGGCAGCAAACCAGACGCAAAACTCGAGCAGCGCTTAAAAACCACGCCCGAGGTACTGGCATTCGCACCGTATTTAGAAAGTTTTAGTTTACTCTCGAGACGTGCGGCTCAAGGGCGAGGCGGCTCACAAGCGCCAGCTTTGTTATACGGCGTGAACCCACTGGAAGAATCTAAAGCCTTGAGTCTAAACCCTGATGACAAAGCTCGGCTCGAGAAATTACCACCAGACGGAATTATGCTTGGGCGAGACTTAGCCCGTTCTTTATCACCTTTAATTGGTGATGAAATTTTTATGCTGGTCTTTGATGGCTTAGATTTTTCTAAAGTCAAACGCACTCGCTTTAAGTATCATGGTTCGTACACCACCAATAACTACCAAATTGATAATGTGATTGCGTTTGTCAGTCTTAGCGCTCTGCAAACCGCCAAGCAAGCGGGGAACAGCATCAGTGGCTATCATGTGCGCTTAACCGACCAAAACCTTGCGCCTAGACTCGCCAATACCCTCCCAGCCAGTCTCGAGCCAAATACCGCCTCGGAATTTTACGGCAGACCGTGGCAAGATGCCTACCGCAACTTAATTGATTCAATGAATTTGCAAAAACAAGTGATAGGCGCGGTGCTGGTACTGATTCTGATTGTGGCAGCCTTCGGGATGGTTAATGTGTTCCTACTGACGGTCTTTGAAAAAACCCAAGAAATCGCTATTCTGCGAGCAATGGGCGCAAGTGCCAGCACGATTCAAAACATTTTTATTCTCGAGGGCGCGGTGCTGGGCGGGATTGGCTTAGTGCTTGGGAATTTATTGGGATTGGCGGTTTCTTATTATTTTGTGGCGTTTCCGTTTCGCTTACCGGGCGACTTATTTTTTATTAATGCCTTACCCGCCGACCCTCGAGCCACCGATTTTTTGTGGGTCAGTGCAGTGAGTTTGGTGGCTACATTACTGGCTGCTTTTATTCCAGCCCGCCGTGCTGTGGGAATTGAACCCGCAAAAATTATTCGTTAAAAAAACCGTGCTGTAAACAAAAAACTTATAAATGGGTGTGACGCTGACATCACGGGGGTAGTTCTATGCTGCTTTTTGAAAAGGAGCTATAAATTATGTCAAAAATTATCACTCGTCGTTCGTTTATAGAAGGTTCGTTAAGTGTAGGCGCATTGCTGATGCTTGGTGGAGGAAATGGTTTACAGCGTGTTCTAGCTGGTGGACTCGAGGAAGAGTACACCAATGCAGTCCATAAAGAACTGGATATTTTTGCGTATTCTGACCCGCTTTCGCCGCCCTTACGTTTGGGGGATTATGGCTCGATGGAAAAAAAGCAATTTATCCGTGAAGGATTCGTTGGACGTTTCGGCAACATCACACTTCAAGAACGCACAACCAGTGGTGGAACATTGGATTTTCAAACCAAAGGGAACGTTAGCTTTAACACCGTTTTAGGGGCGGCTGGAACTGGTGCAAATGGACGCATCGAAATTTCATTCAAAGAAAAAGATGCGGTTTTTGTTAGGCTCGAAGAGTTGAGTGTTGAAGAAGTCGGCAATATCGCAAGGCTCGAAG
>JBEGTV010000215.1:0-5103 GCA_041179225.1 Deinococcota bacterium
CGCGAATTTAACTTGGCTGACCGTAAGAAGCTACTCGCTGAAGCACAAAAAATCTGGAATGATGAACTTCCAGCCATTCCTTTGTACGAACGCACCGACCTCTACACCGCCCGCAAAGGCTTAAAGAATTACACATGGAACGCTGCCACCCGTTACCCAAGCGCTCTGGCTTGGCAAATCGGATGGGAGCAAAAAGGTCAAAAAGAAATTCAACCCATGAAATAACAAGACCAAAGAAAAAAGGCAGCTTAACGGCTGCCTTTTTTTATGCTTGAGCCTCAAAATTACTTTGGCTTAAATGCGTCTACGCCACCCAATTTCTTTAAGTCAGCTGTCAAAACCGCCACGGTCTTGGTTGGTTTGCTGGTCGCATCACCCGGCAGGGTCTTTGCCACAATCTCGAGAACATCCGAGAATTTATCGCCATCTGAGTCCTTATTTGCTTTTAAGGTTTGGTACAAGGCATCGCCGATATTGCGCTTAGAAGTTCCGAAGTACAAGCCTTTAATGGCATTACCAAACGAATTCCAACTGCCACCACCGCTCGGGCTGGTGTGGCAATAAATACAACCAATTTCGCCTTTGCCATCGGCAGTCATTAACTTAAATTGGCTCTGAGCCGCAATTCGGTAACTGTTCTTTGCGCTGGCATACGGGGAAAGTACCAGAGCAGCAAGGGCGAGTGATCCAAGACCGAGAAGATGAGCAGGTTTCAATTTCATTTGGAAGAACCTCCGAAGAGCAGTCTAACAGGACAAATGTATATAGTAGGTGAAAATTCCTAGAATTGAGTCTTTAACTTGCATAGCACCACGGGTGTTTGTACCAGAGGTGTTGTTCGGCTCGAGTGGCGTTTGAGCAATAGATTTGACATTACGTTAATGGGTCTGGACGACGACTGAGTAAGCCTTCGCGGATGAAAACTTCGACGACAGATTCGAGTGAACCCGCATCGCGTTCTAAGGTACTCGCAATCTCGAGTGGGGTTTTGCCTCGTCCTAGGAGAGTGAGCACCTCAAGGGCTGGTTTGCCGTGGGCTGCTCGCGCTCGGTTGTAGGTGTCAGTAATTGGATTAACAGCATCGCGTCCGCGTAAAGTCAGCACATAACGATCAGCCGCCCAAGCGCCAATCACTCGAGGTAAGGTCAGGGATTTTGGACGTGCTGCAGATGGGTACGCCCCTGTTTCGCGGTTGCCTATTTGGACTCGTCCGAATGCTTCACCTTCTGCCATAAATGCCAAGTAACCGTTACCCATTGCCCTTGAACCTGTAAAACCATCCGAGGGTTGAACTCGCCACGGACGATCCTGTAAACCCGATAAGGCATGAGCCACACGCCGCTCGAGTATGAGCGCTTCGAGCAGCAACCCTTCGGAGTAGACCTTTGAGAACTCGAGTAGGGCTGCATCTGCCCAAAGTAAGTCCTCGCCCTTGACTGCACACGCATTGACGATCTTGCCTTCAAAGATCAGTGCCACGGCTGATTCAAGCACCAATGCGCCATCAAAAGCATTTTTCTCGAGGTAAGCACAGAGTTTAGGTAGTTCGGCAAAACTATGGTGTAATCCAAAACTAAGGCGCTGACCACTCGGTAAAGCATTCAGGAGTGGTAACGTTGCGTCTGGGAAGGCACGTTCGAGAATAGGAGTGGCTTTGCTGCGTTCCTGCGCCATACCTTGTATTCTTGCACAGATTCAGCTCTTAGAACATTTTCTCTAAGGGAAATCTAGGAATGGCTTCTCGAGTGCCACCAAGGGCAAATACTTCTTCGGTTAAAACTCGGCTGGGGGTGTGGCTGTGTAATTCTGGGAGGAGTTTATCAATGCCACTTCCAACATGACTTTGGCTTTGATGCGCGAGGATTGCGGCTCGTTTTTGTTCTATAACAAGACTGGTGTCTAAGGTTAGAATTGGGTCTGGTAGGGCGTATTCGTCTATATCGAAATTTCCAAACCCAGCTTGATTGAACCGCTCGAGCATGGCGCGACTCGGCATGATATAAAACAGTTGTTTTGGTGGTTTGGTTAAACTGGCACTCGAGAAAAATGCGGCACTTACAATTCGGTGCGTGGCAATGTGATCGGGGTGTCCGTAGTAGCCTCTTGGGTCAAAGGTCAAAATGGCATCGGGCTTGGTTTGGTCTATGACACTTCGCACTTCTCGAGCGACTGCAAAAATGTTTGCATCTACGAGGCGATTGGCTAACGCACTGGGCTTTCTAAAACCACTATCGTGATACTCGAGAAAACGCGGTGGTTGTGTGCCTAGAATCTGACACGCCCGAATCAACTCGAGTTGCCGCAATTCTGAAACGCGCTTATTGCCCAAAATGCTTGGAGGGACTGTCCCCGCTTCGCCTTTGGTTAAACACAACACGTGGGTTCGCACGCCTTGGCGGGCAAGAAGTGCAAGGCTTCCGCCACAACAAAAACTTTCATCATCTGGATGGGCTATGACTACCAGTAAACTCGGCTCGAGTATTGTGGACTTCATGTGCGCTGAGTATAACGCGGCGTATAATCTTTGCACGAGCAATTCAAAAACTCGGCTCGAGGAGGCTGTATGCGAAAACGATACGCAGTTGGTTTAGTGGCATTAAGTGCGGCATTGGCAATGGGTGTGAGCGCCCAAGGTGGTAAAACTCAAGTGCTGTACTGGCAGTATGTGTTTGCTAGTAAAGTCACTTTTGTGGACGAACTGATTGCCGAATTTAACAAAGCCAACCCCGACATTGAAGTTAAACAAGAAAATTTTCCTTTCGATAGTTACATCGCTAAAGTCAAAAGTGCTGTGGGTGCAGGGCAGGGTCCTGATGTGGCGAACCTCTTTTACGGCTGGCTTCCCGATTGGGTGGCGGGTGGTTATTTACAACCACTGCCAAGTAATGCCTTTAATGCCAAGGCACTCGAGGCAAGTGTCGGACCACTTTTTAAGGCAGGTAAAGTCAATAATCAATACTGGGCAGTGCCAACAGCCGTGCGTACCCTCGCGGTTTTTTACAACAAGGACTTATTCAAAGCGGCTGGAATTAACAATGTTCCGCGCACTTGGGCAGAATTTGAAGCCGCAGGTAAGAAAATTCAGAAAATCGAAAATGGCAAAACCACGGTTGCGGGTATTGCGATTCAACCCGAAGGACAAGATCATCATTTGTTCCGCGAGGTCTTGAGCCGTCAGTGGGGTGGTAAACCCTACACAGGTGACTTCAAAGAAATCACATATGACAGTGCCGCCGGACTCGAGGCATTCAAATGGTACACAGGTCTGATTGAACGCGGCGCAGCCACCCGAGGTTTAGACATGCTGCCCGGGTCTGGCAATGCTTACCGCGACACTTTTATTTCGGGTAAAGCCGGCATGATTGTAGATGGTTCGTTTGCGATTGGTGGAATCCGTAGCGGTGCGAAGTTCAACTGGGGCGTGTTCCCCTTGCCAACCAAAGACCTTGGCGGTTTACGCGCCAATTTCGGTTCGTACTGGGTGCATGGGCTAACCCCCAATGCCAAAGGTGCAAAACTTGAAGCCAGTGTCAAATGGATGAAATTCCTAACTTCCGAGAATGTCCAGCGCCGTTGGTTACAAAAAGTTGGCGAAATCCCAGCCGATTCGACCCTTGCCAGCGACAAAGCCTTACGCAACGACCCTGTGTTTGGACCATTTATTTCTAGCCTCCCTTTTGCTCGAGCCACCTTCTTTGTAGACGAAGCTGGGCAAAGAAAAGCCCTGTCTGATGCCCTGAACAGCGTCTGGCTGACCAAAACCAGTCCAGCCGAAGCCTTAAAAGCGGCGGCAGCAGGTGAACAGAAATTACTGAACTTGTTCTTTAAGAAATAAAACATGCTTTCTGACCTCCACCAGATGTGGTGGAGGTTTTATTATTGTCTTTTGACAGATGGTATTCCTAGAAGCTACACAAGCCTTTGTATTCGCAGTAGGCTGTTGGACATGACCAAGCAACCAAAAAAACCATTCAGTCTGGCGCAACGCCAAGCATTGTGGGCATATGCTTTTTTATTTGTGCCACTGGCTTTTTTCTTGTTGGTGCGGCTTTATCCAGCTTTTGATAGTCTGCGCTTGTCGCTCCTAGATTTTAATTCGCCCTTGAAACCCGCGCCTTACATTGGTTTAGATAATTTTAAGGAATTACTTTCTGATAAAGTTTTTTTGCGTTCCTTATGGAATACCTTGCTTTATACGGTACTTGGTGTTCCTGCTCAGCTTGTGCTTGGGCTGGGTATTGCGATGCTCTTATCTAACATCAATAAAGCCAAAGGGTTTTTACGAGCCGTGTACTTTGCGCCGTACATTACACCGATTGTGGCGAGTGCTTGGGTTTGGCAGTGGTTACTCAATAAGAATTTCGGTCCGATTAACGCGATTTTAACCAGTGTTGGCATTCCCGCTCAGCCGTTCTTACAATCTCCAGATCAGGCATTGCCTGCTGCCGTGGCTTTGGTGGTTTGGCAACAACTTGGATTTCAGGTTGTGATTTTTATTGCTGGTCTCGAGGGTGTGCCAAGAATGTACTACGAAGCTGCCGAATTAGACGGTGCAAGTCCGTGGCAGCGTTTTCGGTATATGACCTTACCGCTTCTGAACGCCACCATTGTTTTTAGTGTGGTGATTGCCACCAGTGGTTTTTTACAACTCTTTACCCAAGTGGCAAACCTAAACCCACAAGATAGGGGGGGTCCTTTGGACAGCACCTTAACCGTGGCGCTTTACATTTACCGTGCTGGTTTTGAAAGCTCGAGATATGGGTATGCCGCAGCCGTGACGGTGGTGCTGTTTGTTATTATCTTGCTGTTTACAATTTTGCAATTAACGGTGTTACGAAAGCGAGTGGATTACTAATGGTGACAACCCAAACTGCCCCTAAACAAGTTGTGCAAAAACGTCGTTCTCGAGATGCCGCTTGGTGGTTATACGCGGTGCTGATTGTTGGTGGTGTGGTCACGGCTTTTCCGTTTTTATGGATGTTCTTAACCAGCTTAAAGACTTACGCTGATGTTTTCCAACCTGCGATTTTTCCAACCAATCCCACTTTGGATAATTACAGTGAGGTACTTAGAAACACGGGTTTTATTCGTTGGTTTGTTAAT
>JBEGTV010000216.1:0-5077 GCA_041179225.1 Deinococcota bacterium
GTCTTGGAGTTACACTTTGTCAAGCAAAAACTGCTTAAGCCTATGCCAAAATAGCTTCTTCTCGAGATTCGAGTTTTGAAGGTTTCATTTGTTTTCAAAGGCAGTATTTTATGGTTTTGCATGGCGTAAACTCTATGTTCGTTTGGTGCTACAATTTAACGATGAAAAAGTTTTTTTGTGATAATTTTTACTTTGTTTGTCTTTGCGCCAGTAGCGCAAGCGCATAGCTCGCAAAAAATTCGTAGAATTTTTTTTAACAGTGTACTGAGTTAAGGTTTTTGATGTTCATGACTATTTCTGGTGAGTCTCGTTTTAGCATTGTTGTGAAAAACAGTGAATTTCTTGGGTTTGCTGTGCCTAGTGCAACGGTCACTGTGGCGCTTACGTGGCTCGAGGATATTCGGCAACGTTACTCAGATGCCAGCCATGTTTGTTGGGCATATAAAATTGGGTCTCAGTACCGTTTTTCTGATGATGGTGAACCAAGTGGTACGGCTGGCGCACCTATGTTTAGGGTTCTCGAGTTGAGTGGTTTGGATTTTCTAACCGTCGCAGTAGTGCGTTTTTATGGTGGGACGAACTTAGGCGCGGGTGGTTTAGCGCGGGCGTATGGTGGGGTTATTGCAGAGTTGCTGCGCCTAGCTGCAAAACTCGAGGTGCATCCCCGAGTTGTGGTCACAATTAAAGTACCTTTTGAGTTTATGAGTGTGTTGTATCGTTTACTCGAGCCGTTAGACCTGCTTGAACGTTTCGATAACTTTACTCAAATTGGTCTCGAGGTGCGTTTCTTGGGTTTGGAATCAGAAGTGACACAGCTTCAAATGACCTTGCAGAATTCCACACGAGGACAAGGAAAACTCGAGTACAATGTAAGTCAATGATTGAGTTAAAAGTAAATCGTGATCGCCGTATTAGAAATTTTCATCCGTGGATATTTAAGGACGACATTGCCAGTGTTGATGGTGAACACACATCAGGTGCGTTACTCGAGGTGCGTGATGCCAATGGTGCGTTTGTAGGACAAGCATTTTATAATGCCAAAGCCAACATTCCAGCCCGAATGATCAGTTTAGCTAGAGGCAAAATAGATACAGATTTTTATCGTAAAGCAATTCGTGCAGCCCTAGCCAAGCGCCAGTTACTTGGACAATCAAATGCGATGCGGGTTCTTAATGCCGAAGCTGATGGTATTCCTGGTTTAATTGTGGATAAATTCGATGATGTCTTGGCAGTACAGATTCGCAATGCGGGTCTTGAATTACACCGTGATTTTATTATGAAAGCCCTAAAAGAAGAATGTGCAACCAGCAGCGCTTTTGAACGTTCAGATACGACTGAACGCAATAAGGAGGGTTTACAGCCGCATGTAGGGATTCTATGGGGTGATGTTCCCGAAACGGTGCGTTTTAGCGAAGATCAGATTCAATTTGAATTTAAGCCCTTTGAGGCTCAAAAAACAGGTTTTTATCTCGACCAGCGTGATAACCGTCGGCGATTAGCTGCAATGGTTGACTCGAGTAGCCGAGTGCTAGATTGTTATTCATACACAGGTGGTTTTAGCTTGTACGCCGCCAAAGCTGGCGCAACTGCTTTAGCCGTGGATAAGGACGCAATTGCCCTACAAGCCTTGGAGCGTTCGGCACAAAAAAATGGCTTAGAGAAACGAATTTCGGTACGGCTGGGCGATGCTTTGGAAGTCTTAGATCAGCTTGTACTCGAGAAGAAACGCTTTACGCATGTGGTGATTGACCCGCCTACACTGGCAAAACGCAAAGAGGAAGTGATGGCAGCCAAACGCATTTTTACGATAGCGACCAAGAACGCATTGCGGATGCTCGAGCCAAATGGCATTTTATTGGTTAGTACCTGTGCCTTTCATATTAAAACCGATGATTTGCTCGAAGCCTGTCGGATGGCAGGTTCGGATGCAGGGCGTAAACTCGAGGTGTTGGATGTGACTTACCAACCCGCCGATCATCCGTGGGTGTTGCAAATTCCAGAGTCTTTGTACTTAAAGTCCTTAATTCTTCGGGCTGATTAAAGTACGACTCGTCACCAAATCTCAGCAAAACGTTCTGCGCTCCAACCAACCAAATCAGAAACTTGTCCATCCCCAATTTCCACAATTCGCAAATCATCAGCCGTATTTTCAATTGTATCCACTGAAAAAAATGGCTGTTTAATCCGTTCCACACACCGTTGCACAATATCTGGAATCTTTTGATTTGGGTCAGCCGTAAATGCTTGATGCTGATAGATAAAATATCTTTGCTCTGTTTCAGGGCGCAGTGCCTCGAGTCGCCGCACACAGATTCCACCTTCGATGTTTGCACGAAAATGCTGCATTTCCTCGAGTAGCAAAGTAATTTCTGAAGGCTGGCGAATCACAGAACCAATAGAAGTTTTCAAGGATTTCACGTAATCCTTAATAAAAAAACCATCCCAGCCAAGACGTTCTAACTCGAGTTGAAGATTATCGGTGATTGCAAAGACTCGAGTTTCAGGTGTGAACTCGAGTAGCTTAGAATACCAATTGGGTAAGTAATGCGTAGTCAAGTAATTTTCTAAGCTCGTCAGCGGTGTTGCTCCGAACTTTTTTATCATTTTGATCATCTGCTGGTACTGCGTGACATTGAGCATCCAACCGCGATAGACAACAATATCTGTGGTTTGAAGGGCTGGGAGTATTCGGTTCGTCTCGAGTGAAACGACAGCAATCCGAAACCCATGTTGGATAAATGCTTGCACTTGAGCAGCAAAAGTCTGATCGGGCTGTTTGGGATTAAAGTAATCGCTGGGAAACAAAAAAACCAATTGTGAATCTCGAGCCATACAAAAGTATACCAGTCAGATTTTTGGATTCCTCGGCGTTTTTCGAGTATTCTTAGGCTATTCCCATGACCGAGACCGAATTGCTGCGCCCTAAAACCCCCCTGCCAAATTCACCGCGTAATTTTGCTGAACTCGAACGGTACTCGAGCATTAAACGCTTTTGGGATTTACTCGAGGGGTGTCATCACAACGGGTTTATGGTGCTTGTGCCAAAGAGAAGCGAACCCAACTTGTGCCGCCGTGAAATTACAGGTATTACAAGGCAAACCGCTGGTGGCTTGCACAACGATGCAGCCCTTAAAGCATTACTTGAAGAAGATGAAGAACTGGCACTCGAGGCATTTAATTTAATCCCCGAGGCAATGGAGGCAGTCCAAAAACTGCTCGAGGGCTACAGAGCGCCTTTTGTGGAAATTCTGAGTGCTGCCTATCAACTCGAGTTTAGTATTCAATTGGCTTTTACTGCACGGCGCGAATTGTTACTTAAAGCCAGTGCCGAATTTGTGCCATTGCCGTACCTCGAGCCACCATTTCCAGTTTCTTGGACACTCGAGCCGATTCGTTGGCGGCGTGATGATTATAAGGTTCTGCTTGAGCGAGCCGCATCAGGCAAGCTCGAGCGACCCGCATCTGGGTTATTAAGCTAAGACTCGAGGGCGTGTTCTATGGCATTCTCGAGTAATTGCAACACATGATGATCACTTAAGTGATAATAGACCATTCGTCCACGTTTTTGACTGCTGACCAAATTGGCATTTTTTAGGTCACGCAACTGATGACTAACCGCACTTTCGCTCACCCCTGTTAAAGCCGCAAGGTCGCAGACACAAAGTTCGCCTGTGCTTAAGCCCCTTAAAATCCTTAGCCGTGTTAAATCCGCCCCTGCCTTAAGAATTTCCACAGCTTTTTGCAGCACTTCTAAACTGGGCATGGTAGCGGTAGCTCGAGCCACGGCTTCAGGGTTGATTTGACGAATTTCGCAATCCTCGAGAACAGCCGACATGGGTTTAGTCTAAACGGCAGTCTGTATTTGGGATGTTGTTATCAACACCTGTCTATGAGGCTTTGAAGGTTTGCAGTTTCAAGCTAAAAGTTGTCCCCTGATTTAACTGGCTTTTTACTTCGATACGCCCCTGCATCGCCTCAATCAAGTGCTTAGCAATCGTTAATCCAACCCCAGCCCCCACACTTTCATCGTCTCGAGAACGGGCTTTGTTGGCACGGTAAAAACGCTCGAAAATATGCGGTAAATCGGCATTGGCAATTCCTTGCCCCGTGTCTATCACACTAAAAACCCCGTAATTGGCTTCTTTTGAAACACGGATTGTTACCGTCCCAGAGATGGTGTGGCGCAAAGCGTTTGATAAGAGGTTATGCCCAATTTGCAGCAAACGGTCAGGATCGGCTAGAACACAAACTGGAACGGTCTCGAGGTGTAGGCTGAGATTTTTTTTCATAAATAACTGCTCGAGTTGATGGTGTAAATCAAAAGCAAGCTGCTCGAGTTGCACAGGCTGCATTGCGATTTGGACTGCCCCAGCCTCCACGCGGCTCAAGTCACTTAAATCGTCCAGCAAACGCTCGAGTCGTTTGACTTCCAAACCAATGCGCGGTGCGGCATGTTCGACACTAAAAACCCCATCGAGCATTCCTTGGCTGTAACCAAGCAACCCAGAAAGTGGGGTGCGGAGTTCATGGGCAACTGTGCCAAGCAGTTCAATCCGACGGGTTTCAGTTTGCTCGAGTACGCTTGCCATGCGGTTAAAATTTTCGGTTAGTTGTCCAAGTTCGTCTTGGCTGGTTGTCGGCAGACGTTCTTGATAGCCTCCTGCGGCAATTCGAGCCGAGGCTTGTGAAACACTTGAAATGGGTGCAACGATTCGCCTTGTCACAAAAGCACTGACCAAAACAGCCAAGGGAATCGTGACCAAGGCTGCCAATAACAGCGATTGGGTTAAAGCCTGATTAAAACCGCGCTCAAGGTCGTGTTGCAGTGCATGAATTTCGGCTGGAGTCATGGCATCTTTGCCCATTGTGCGGGTCATTTCCTCGGCATGGGAACGATAAAAATTTGGCGCTGTTAGCTCCAAGGTAATCACCAAAATCACCCCAGCCGAAGCAATCACTGCCAGAAAAGCGGCTAGAATTTTACTGCGTAAGCCCAGATTATTCATCCTCGAGCCTCAAGCATTCGGTAGCCGACCCCACGCACCGTCGCAAGGTAACGCGGGCGCTCGGGGTCATC
>JBEGTV010000217.1:0-5063 GCA_041179225.1 Deinococcota bacterium
GGTCGGTTCGGGCGAGTGCTTGTCGTAAGATTGCCACTCATAACTTTCGGTTGTGGTTAGGGTTATGAAACACTAGCACCCGACGTAATATTACGATAACTAACTCGTAAATTCATTTTTTTCTCCTTTGCTGGCACAGCAGACAAGGAAGTCAATGCTTTTTTAAATCGTCAACTGTCAAGGATCTCAAATCAACGCCATCAAGGGTGAAATAGTGTAAGATAATTTGAATTGATTCAGCGTAAACTAAAACTAATTAGGTGTCAAGTCAAACCATGTCTAATAGGCAAAAGTAAACAACCTTCGCCTTTTGCCTAAGCTCTTTAGCTTAGCTTGCACAATTGTGCTTGGCTTAGTACACTTGGCGTACTCAAATCTGCCTAGCCTAATCTGGCGCAGAAAATCCAAAAGGAGCGTGAACGCAAATGGTCAACAATTTATTCATCCAACCCAGCGCACTCAAGGCTCAAGGTTTTCGTCTGTCCGCCGATTTTATTTTTGCCGAATTCATCTAAGTGTTTACTTATAGATGACCTCGGCTTCCCCGCCGAGGTTTTTTGTTATTCCCTTGAAAGGAGCTTGTCATGACCAATAGAGAATTCACCACTCAAGGTTGCAATGCAATCAAACACCGTCCCCTTATTCTCATCCGCGCTGCGTTCCGCGTCTCTGACCGCCACCGACACCATGACAAAGACTTTAAGAACAACTGTTGTCACTAAACCCGAATCTCGCGCTGTTCTCGAGACTGTGCGTTGCGAGAGCAAAAATGCTTGGAGTTTAACCAAAACCAAGCCAGAGAAAAAAAGTGGCGCATCGCTTTGATGCGCCACTTTCTTTTTGTTGGATTTTAATGCCCAAGGGTGGCTTTGCGGATACTTCGTAGGTCACCCGCCGATTTTGCCCAACTGGTCAGCAGTTCCGAAACGCCCCAACCAATCAATGGTAACAGCAAGCCACCAAAAAAAGTTACGATAATCAATGCCCATTGACTTAAATTCGGTGAGAATTCGCTTTCGATTAAGAGAGAAGCAGGTAAGACCGAACCAACAAATAAGTAAATGACTGATAAAATCCTTAGCCAACGGGCAATGCCTTCAATGCCTGCTGCTTGGTCGCCGAGACGCACAAGTTGTCCTTTGTTGCTTTTTTGCGGTTTGGAATCCAGAGCAGTGCTGGCATCCATGATTTCGCCGCTCCATTCTCCACTGGCACTTGAGGGGACCATCACGGCGGTTTGGTTGTTGTCGGGTTTTAAGTTGATCGGTGCGGCACTTGGATTACCCCAATCATCGCCACTATTGGAACGACCTACAGCGTTTTTGGCAAGGTCAGCAAAAGGGTCTATCGGTGGTTTAGCTGAGGCTGGATTTGGAAAAACAGGACTGGGTGGTGGAATCATGGCAGAGGCATTCAAAAAACCGGGGGTACTACCTGATTTAGTTGGATTTAACTCAGATTCTAAATCTGCCCATGAATCTTTTTCTGGTTTTTGGGTAATCACATCAGGACCAACTTCAAAAGTTTGTTTTTCCCATGTGTTTGGCGCGGTAACTG
Organism: Deinococcota bacterium; assembly: GCA_041179225.1. Lineage (GTDB taxonomy): Bacteria > Deinococcota > Deinococci > Deinococcales > JAAFIG01 > JAAFIG01. The sequence goes on from JBEGTV010000217.1 coordinate 1,558, forward strand.
GCGCGTTATCCCATGAGTTAGCTGGTGCAGCATCCCATGAGTTAGCTGGTGCAGCATCCCATGAGTTAGCTGGTGCAGCATCCCATGAGTTAGCTGGAGGTGGGGTACTGTCCCAAGTTGGTGCTGGTGGTGCGCTGGGCGCAGGACTCACAGGCGGGGCGGCTACAGGAATTGGTTCTTGACTTAGGGCTTTTGGGGCTGGGAAATCCGTGCCAGTGGCACTGGATTTGGCTCGAGCAATTGCACTTTTGACATTTTCAAAAAAGAACTTTAATTCGGCTAAGTCAAAGCCTTTGATGTTGCCGTCAATCAGGTTTTCCGAAGGTGACTTAACACTTAACTCACCTGTTTTAGCGGTTTTAACATTGACTATTTCACGTAATCTACCACGTTGTAAACGCGAATTTTCAAAGTACACTAATTCTCTAGCGGTGATAATCAAGGCTTTACCACCTTGTCCATCTAAGCGTGTTTCAATGTCTTCGAGTTGAATTCCAGCTTCGCGCAATGCTTGCTCAATCATGATGAACTCCCCGAATGCTAATGTGAGTTGACATGCGCCATATTATAGCCCCTAAGCATAGGTTACAATCTAGTGTGGCAATTTTACTTGGTCATCGGGGGGCAAATCGGGTTCATTTGGAAAACACCATGCCCGCGTTTATTGCAGCACGACAAGCTGGCTTAAGCGGAATTGAATTGGATGTCCAACGCACCAAAGATGGTGTTCTCATTGTACATCATGATTTTCACTTACCAGATGGGCGTTTGATTTCAGCGCTTCACTTTGCCCAACTGCGCTTACCTGAGCCGTACACCATTCCAACCCTTGAAGAAGTGCTGACATGGGCAAAGCAAACTGGGGCGTACCTCAACATTGAAATTAAACTCGAGACTTTTGCTACCGACGGACGAGAAAAAGAAGTGGCAACCCTAGTTGAAAGAAGTGGAATAGGCAATCAAATTATCATCTCGAGTTTTAATCCGATTTCGCTCTTAAGAATTAAATACTACGCCCCAAGTCTCGAGACCGCCTTGCTTTTTTACAATTCAAAAAAGAATTGGTTACTAGACCACGGCTACTTAGCCTTTTTACTGGGTGTGCAGGCAATTCATCCACACCATAGCCAAGTCACCCTAGATATGGTGTTAATGGCGCACCGCATGGGCTGGAAAGTCAATGTTTGGACAGTCAATGAACCCGAAATAGTCCAGAAACTACTGGCTTTGGGTGTGGACGGAATTATTGGCGATGAACCTAAAGTTTTGCTTGGGCAGAACTAAAAAAGAACGAACCCCATTGTTGGGGTTCGTTCTCTCGAGTCATTTATTTGTAACTGCTGACTTTTTTCTTGGTTGCCATTTCCCAAACACTGTAATCCACGGTTTTGGCATCTGGTTTGGTTTTAAGTACACCGAGTTCCAAAAGTAAATCCACATTGGCTTTGTAAGCGGCTGGAGCGAGTAAACCACCAAAGCCTTTGAGGGTCGGACCTGCGTAGTAGAGTTTAGCAATTTCTTTCATTTGCCAAGTCTGATGATCACGGGCATCTATAGCGCCGCTCCCATTGCAGGTTTTCCCGCAACGCGGCAAGACAATATCCACGGCTGCACCTTGATTCTGCACAGCCCAATTCCAACCTTTAATGCTGGCGCGAAGCAAACGCGCAGCAATGTCTTTGCCGCTCATACCCGAGCTTTTGAAGTTCTTTTCGGCTAGGACTTTTTCTGGAGCAAACATCAAATCCTCGAGCAGATTAATACCCATGTCTGGCAATGCCATGACACTCAGTTTATTCAATGGGAAACCAAGCCCAACAATTTGATTAACTTCATTGTAGGTCATGGCAGATACAGCATCTACTTTGTCAGGAAAAACCAAGGCTGGGTCAAATGGGTAGGTCACGGCTGTGACATCTGGTGTGGTTACGCTGGCATCAAGGCTGGTAGTCATGCCCGCTTTTTTAGCAAGGGCAACCACAGGGTATTCGTTTCCACCGGGCCAGACACCCACTTTTTTGCCTTTGAGGTCAGCCACGGTTTTAATGTTGCTGCTTGCCAAGGACACCAATGTAAAACCAGACTTTTGGAACATCTGTCCAATATGAACAATTTTCTGTCCTTTTTCACGGTTGACCAGAAAATCGGTGATCCAAGTCGTGCCAAAGTCAGCTGCGCCACTCATTACCGCATTGACAGGATTGCCATCACCAGCTGGAATCAAAGTCACTTCAAGACCTTCGTCTTTGAAGTAGCCTCGGGATTGAGCCGCGAAGTAACCAGCGAACTGGGCTTGTGGAAACCATTTGAGTTGCAGTTTTACTTGAACGGGTTTCTTTGCTTGGGCTTGAGCGCTACCAATAATTGCAGCCCCTGCTAAACCAGCCGTGAGAAGCGCAGCACTTACCAAAACAGCTTTCTTCATAAGTTCCTCCTCTTGAACGCCATTAACCTTCGGCACGAAAAGAACTATGCCAACCAGTGATCCGACGCTCGAGTAATGCCAGTAGATTATAAACCGTAATTCCAAGGAAACTAGCAACAACAATTGCAGCCCAAACCGTGTCCAGACTCACCGTACCGATTTCCACCACAATCCGAAAACCAAGTCCCGACCCATTTGCCCCAAAGAACTCCGCTACAATCGCTGAAACTAACCCCAGTACCGCCCCTGTTTTTAAGCCTGTGAAAATAAATGGCATGGCATTTGGAATGCGAAGCTCCAAAAAAGTTCTTCTCGAGTCCGCCGCATAAGAACGCATTAAATCCATTTGCAATGGACTGACTTCAGCCAGTCCTCGAGCCGTATTTAAGAGCATTGGAAAAAATACGGTAATGGCTACAACCACTGCTTTGGATTGCCAATCTACACCCATAGCCCGAATCACCACAGGGGCAAGTGCCACGATTGGCACACTCGAGAAAAGCGTTGCATAAGGCATTAATCCCCGCTCGAGAAACGGAAAACGCTGTGTCGCAATTGCCATGATTACTCCAAGCGAACCACCGAAGAAAAAACCCACAAAAGTCTCGAGTAATGTGGTGTTTGTGTCACGCAGCAAAACATTTCGTGCTTCCCAAAGTTTAATTAGCACAGCACTTGGTGTTGGGATTTGTGCCAAGGGAATATCATAACCACGCACTAAACCTTCTACTCCAAGCAGCAGCACCAGTGCCAATAAACCAGCCGGCAATAAACCAATGATTTGTCGTTTTAACCAATCGGAATTGTCCTTGGCTTTAGGCAAGGACAAGAATTCCACCACGCTTCCAGAAGCCACACCAACACCCGCTAAGCCAAGCAGTAAACCAAGATAAATTTGAATGATCACCGCCGCACTCCAAGCCTCGAGATTCGCTGCGTTGCCCAGAATCGTAAACATCAACAACAACACTCCAGTTGGTAGCAAAAACCTCAAGGCAATCATGAACGCACCCGCCGCCACGGAGTCACCAGTTTTTCAACTAAGCCAACCAATGCCACCAAAGCAATGCCTAGCGCTGCA
>JBEGTV010000218.1:0-5039 GCA_041179225.1 Deinococcota bacterium
TTGAATTGTAAACGAAGGCTCATTCCAAACTCGAACCCGATTGCGTGATAAATAATGGCTCGAGAAATCACCTTGCCAATACTCATGGTTGGGAATCTCGAGGGGCTGGTTGGCATAATTTTTCTCGAGCGCAGGGGTGGCACTATATTGTAAATCTCGAATGGCATTTTCAAGTGTTGGGCGCACAGGATAAGCCAATGGCATTTGAAAACTTTTACCTGTATTCAAACGGTAGCCAATAAAAAAAACCCGATGGCGTTCTTGGGCAATACCAAAATCATTAGCATTGACCGAAACAACAGATACAACATAACCAGCTTCCTCAAAGGCTTGAAGGAAACCATGCACACTGGCTTGATGCTTTTTATGCAGGATACCAGACACATTTTCTGCCACAAAAAAAAGTGGTTGCTTGGCTTCTAAAACCCGAATATAATCTGTAAACAACTGCCCTCGAGTATCTAAAAAACCACGTCCAGCACCAGCCTCAGACCAACTTTGACAGGGTGGTCCACCAATTAACCCACTGGCTTTGGGTATGTCATCTATAGAAACTTGGGTGATGCTTTTTTTCTCGAGATATGCTTGTGGGAAGTTGTGTTGAAAAGTCGCCCAGATTTCTTTATCAAATTCATTTGCCCAGAGGGTGTGAAAACCCGCCCAGTGAAACCCTAAATCCAGTCCACCAGCCCCAGAAAATAATGAAATCAGGTCAGGCATGACCCGCCTCAAATTGTAGTGTTTTTACGGGTATGACTTTGGCTCGGTTATTTGGGTCAAGGACATCGTTAGACCGAACAACACAACCGAGTTGCTGTAGTTCAGTTTCGATGCTAGGGGTAAGTTCAATAAACTTTTGGTACTTTGATTGACGTAAGACAACCCGAACACTTAATTTGGCGCGTTTAGAAGGTGTAAAAAGTGAAGCAAAAGCAACTCGAGGATGTTCCATCAACCACATTCCACGAATTCGCAATTGGGTGCGTTGCAACGGGTCAACATTGATAATCCGACCCAATTCTGAATTGGTGACTTCTAAACCTACACTCGAGTGAACCGAGGTTTTAATTCGCTCAAAAACAGATTCGTAAACTTCGCGGCTGGCGGCATAACAAGCGCCATCTACGAACCAAATTTCTTGAATTTTTTTACTTTTAATCACTGCTAGAACATAGATTAAATCTTTACGAATCCAATTTGGTTCACACCGACGACATTCATCGGTCAAAAGCGCATAATCACTATCTAGGAATGCCTTTGGATACGAGCTATTTAATTGAATTTCGGAACCCGCTTTTTCAAATTTCTTTATTTCAATGGCATCTCCGCCTTGAAGAATCAAGTCTGGTGGATTTGAACCACTTGAGGCATACGAAAAAATACTTTGGGTTCTTTTGGTTAGTTCTACTTCAGAAGCGGCTGTGAAATCATTGGCAAATGCCCGACGCATAAAAACTTCAAAGGCTTCACCCTGACGATTAACTCGGTTTACCCCAGTGGCTTGGTCGTTCAAGCTAAAGTGCTGTCCCGCCAGAATATTTTTTATGGCAGTTAAAACGTGGCTCATGTCTCGAGTCTACCAAGTTCTGGATTCAAATACCCAAATTGAACATATTTACCCCAAGCAACGTATTTGGGATTATGCGATTCTTATTTTTATTGTTGTTTGTGTCCTGCACCAGCACCCAACTGCTGACCGACCCTAGCCTTGGCACACTCGAGCGTAGCGGTGTTTTTTACCATGTGGTGCATACTGGCAGTGGCACAGCCCAGTTGCGTAAACAAACCGATGGCAGTTACATTGTGCGCTTAGAGAATTTTCAAACCGAAAACGGTCCTAAACTCGAGGTCTACTTATCTAAAGCCGTTAAACCAACTTCAAGCGCTGCCGTCTCGAGTACAGGTTTTATCAATTTGGGTGACTTAAAAAGTGTTAATGGCTCACAGAATTATGTTGTGCCAGCCGGTACAGATTTAGCACAGTTTAAGAGCGTGGTGATTTGGTGTACGACTTTTAGTGTTAATTTTGTCAGTGCGCCACTGGAGTGATGTAAACTACCCCATGAGCGAAGATTATAAAGGGCGGGTTGGCGATAGTGGCAATTTAATTGGTTCAGAAGTAGACCCGAGCTTTGTCGAGGACGGCGGCGGGATTAAAACTGTGCGTGGCGGCGGCAAAGCAAGGGGCTGGAACGGCATTCGATATAAACAAGGCATGAGCGGTAAAAACGCGGGTACGAAAGCCTTATCCATGAATGTGGCGACGATTGCTCCGAGCGGTGTGGCTTATGCCCATATTCATGATGGTTTTGAAGTGATTTTGTACATCCTGCAAGGTCATTTACGGCATCATTACGGCGAAGGTTTAACAAAAACCGTAGACCACGAAGCAGGAGATTTTATTTATATCGAAGCGGGTGTACCACACGAGGTTTATAACCTGTCCGATACCGAAGAAGTTGTGGCAGTCGTCTCGAGAAGTGCTGCCGATGAATGGGATAAAATCATTCCTTACGATAAAAACGCGAGCTAATCATGGCTCGAGTCACACCGCGCCTGACCTTTGACCGTGGGACGCTGCTGCTGCATCCGCCTCCATCGAGTGGTGCATGGGCTGGTATTGCCGAGTGGGATGACCGCATCGAGCAGCTTCGCGCTCCAGCGTGGCAGTACCGGCGGTTACTCGAGGGTTTACGGCGCGACAATGTGCTGCTTGAAGATAAAGCCAAGGCGTTTGAGAACCTAGACTTAAAACTGGCACTGACTCGAGAAGCATTTCCTCATCAAAGCGCGGCGCTCGAGGCATGGATAGCGGCTGGGCGGCAAGGCGTGGTGATACTGCCAACTGGAAGCGGTAAGAGTTTTTTGGCGATGCTGGCAATGCAGCGCACGCAGCGCAGCACTTTAATTTGTGTGCCGACACTGGATTTAATGCACCAGTGGTACGCGAATTTACAAGAAGCCTTTCCAGACACCGAAATTGGTTTGCATGGTGGCGGCTCAAAAGACCTGTCCAACATTTTAATCAGCACCTACGACAGCGCTCATCGGTTAATTGAACACAACGGCAACCGTTGGGGACTCCTGATTTTTGATGAAGTGCATCATCTGGCAGGAGATTTATACAAAACCATTGCCGAGTACAGCCTCGCGCCGTATCGGTTGGGTTTAACTGCAACCTTGGAGCGACCAGACGGGCGGCACTCGAGTATTTTAGAGCTTGTTGGACAAGTTGCCTACCGCGCTAACCCAGAGGACTTAGCGGGCGGAGCGCTTGCGCCGTATGATTTGGTGCGATTAAGCGTAGAATTATCCAGTGCTGAACGCGAAGAGTACAACATTCATCTCGAGACTCGCACGGCATTCTTAAAAAAACGCAACATTCGTTTATCGGGCTTGGATGGCTGGTCAAGGTTTATTAGAGAATCAGCCAAAACCCCCGATGGTCGGCGGGCAATGCTGGCACACCGCGAACTCAGACGCCTTTCTAAAGCCAGTGATGCCAAGTTGCGGGTTCTGGACGAGGTGCTACAAGCTCATCTCGAGGAACGAACCCTGATTTTTACTGATGATAACGAAACGGTATACGATATTTCCAAGAAACTCCTGATTCCAGCCATCACCCACCAAACCCCAGTCAAAGAACGTCACAGTATCCTCGAGATGTTCCGTAGTGGTGCATACCCAGTCTTGGTGGCTTCTCGAGTGCTGAACGAAGGGGTGGATGTTCCCGAAGCCAGTCTTGCGGTGGTACTAAGTGGTACAGGCAGTCACCGTGAACATGTGCAACGCCTCGGGCGGATTCTGCGAGCCAGACCGGGTAAACGTGCCAAGCTGATCGAAATGGTTTCTAAGGACACACTCGAGGAAGGTACAGCCAAACGCCGCCATGAAAAACTCGAGCCAATAGCCGCCAAAAAACCCCGCGAAGGACTCGAGAAGATTCAAACCGCGCTCAGTTTTGATGATTTAATGGGTTTGTAAACTTTATTGACACCCCTGCCCACCACAGTTCGGAGGCGTAAAAGCCTCCGAGTTTTCTTTTACACCACTCATGAACGCAACTTTATTAGACTTGGTAGCGTATTACAGGCACACATGTTGAATTTACTCACCATCACACCAACAACCATGAATCCTGTTAGCCTTGCTGCATTAGACATTACCCGTGCCTTGTTTCTCGAGGTACAACAGCGCTTACAAGTTCAGCATGTGGCGGTCTTGGTTCGGGATACCAGCCAAACGCTGTGGACGCATCATGCCAGTGGGTGGTTTACGCATCTTCGCAGTCATGGCGTGCCAGAAGGCATGGGTTTAAGTTGGTTGACCTTAAATGCCAAGACACTACAAGTTTTTTCTAATCCTTCGCAGCATCCAAGTGTCTTCAGTCCAGAACCCAATGACCAATCAAAACTAATTCAGGTTTCTGTACCGTTTTTGGGCAGTCTTCAACAACCGCTAGGGGTTCTGCATATTTTACGTCATCCAACCCAACCTTTCCAGAAAAGCGATTTGCTCTGGTTGACTCAGCAAAGCCAAGCCATAACCGTGCCTCTCGAGTCAGCTTTACAAACCGAAGATCAGTTAAGGCATGTCTTAACTGATCATCCGACAGCGCGTTTCATCAGAGATTTTGCTTTGTACCTTGGCGAACCCTTACCAATCGCCCAAGCTGTTGCATGGGCAGTGATGCTTCCCAAAACCACGTCCATGCCAAATCACTTACCCCTCGAGACTCGTTTAGCCCTCGAGCAACAACAATGTCGGTTTGATGGTACTGGCACACCCGCCTTGCTTGGCTCTCAGATCAGCATCAGCGCTCGGATTGTTCAAGTTGTACTCGCCTACACCAAGTATCTTGAGCAAGGTTTAATGGTTGCCGATGCCTTAGCTGCTCTGCGCCGTGAGGCTGGTTGGGAGTTATACCAAATTAAGGTATATACTCTCGTATGACACGACCACGATTGCAACTAGCAAACCATGCAAGTCTCGAAGAATTAGAACACGGCTACCGTCAAGCCAAAGACCCAATAGAAAGA
>JBEGTV010000219.1:0-5028 GCA_041179225.1 Deinococcota bacterium
CTTTTGCTGGTGGCGCGAATTGTGGCTGTGGCTGGGTTGGGGACGCTGCTTGGCGAATTGTAATTGCCAGCCGCATCTATCGTTCCGCGTGTTGCACCTTCGACCACACTCCAATTGATATTGGTGCTCGGGTTGTTGTTCTCGGTGGCTGAAAATAACACTTGGGTGTTAATCGCCACACTGCGGATGGTGGCGGATTGTTGGACTTTAATTACCGAATTGACCACTGGGGCTTGTAAATTAACTGTGACAGTGGCGGTTTTGCTGGTGTCCTGAACACTTTTAGCGGTAATCAGCAAACTGCTATTGGCGGCAATACTGGAAGGGGCAGTATAGGTGGCACTGTTACCGTTGGGGGTAAACGTACCAATCCCCGTTGGTGCGATTGTCCATGTCACGGCGGTATTTTGGGCATTGCTGACTGTCGCCGTCAGGTTTAAGGTTTGCCCTTGTTGGGCATTGACCGAACTCGGCAAATTGATAGTGATGCCGACAGGTGGTGGCGGACAAGCCACAAGAATTGCTGCTAACGCAAAAGCCCCAAACAGATAAGGTATCTTCATGGCTGCCATTATGAACCACAAAACCTGTGTTTGAGGTAAGCGCAACCTTAATCTAGCCTTAGGCTTGTATAATATAGGCGTGCCATCTGGACAAGTTCACAATTTAATCAACACCCTGTCTTTTGTCGGAATCGCGGGTTGTTACGGCTATGCACACGCGGCTGGTTGGGTCAAACTCGAGCCGACGACGCTTTTAACCTTTTCGGGGGCGTTTCTGGCAGGCACATTTATGCTTTCGCCTGACCTTGACTTAGCCGAACAGAACGTGGATTCAAAACGCAATTGGGGCTTGCTTGGCTTCTTATGGATTCCTTACGGGATGATGTTCTCGCATCGTGGCTTGTCGCACACTTGGATTGTTGGACCCTTAACTCGAGTGCTGTATTTGTGCATTCTGCTGGCAGCTCCAATATGGTTTTTGCGACAACCTGTTCTCGAGACTGAATTACTTGGAGTGACCAAAGGTGTTGTCCATGACCTCCTAGACAGCCTACAAAATGTTTTCTCGAGTGGCATTCTGGCTTCGCAAGCTGCTTTGGGTTTAGCAATAGGGTATTACGTTTCGCAATGGCTGCATTTAATCGCCGATGGGGTTGCACCAGATTTGCAACCTTTTCGTAAGAAACGTCGTCGTTAAAATTCTTGCCACCTCTCATTGAAATCTGGCGTACAATGACAGATGCCGTGAAAACCCAAACCATTACTTACCTCGAGTCCCGTCCTGTGACGCTGACCGATATTTCGCTGCTCCATCAATTTTATAATCACAGCCAGCATTATTTTGATATTATTGCTGCGCCCTTACCGACCTTGGAGGATGTGACCAGAGAACTCGAGATTGCCCTTAGTAATCCGCGTCGGCAACTCGAGTTTTACATATTAAACGGCGAGGTCGTGGCGTACTTAGACACAACCTTGGATTACCCCAAAAAAGCCGATGCAACCATCAATTTGTTACTGGTCGCCGAGCATTCCCAACACCTAGGGCTGGGTTCACAAATCATACAGCGTTTAGAATCACATTTAGAATCTCGAGCCAAACGAATTTTGGCAGGGGTTTTTGGACATAATCCAAGGGCAGTACGTTTCTGGGAAAGACTTGGTTATCATTTTGAAATTGATGCCCGTCCAATACTATCGTGGTACGCCAAGCACCTCGAGCCGAATTTGTTGCTATCTAATTCTTCTCGAGCCGCCGAAGCAGTGCTGCGCTAAGAACAAAGAGGAAGGAGGAAGATCTTTCGCCTTCTCCTCCCTAAAACGGTATGCTGTTTTTTGTGAACGAAGTTTTGTTAAATCAAGCCAAAGGCTGCCTACTTGGATTAGCCATTGGTGATGCACTTGGGGCAACCAACGAATTTAAGACTCGAGATTCGATTCAAGAAAATGTGCGTGACCTGATTGGCGGTGGTTGGTTGCACTTAAAAGCTGGTGAAATCACCGATGATACTGAAATGACCTTGTGTATTCTCGAGGCGTATGCCAATGGTTACACTTTAGAAGCTGTGGCTCAGAACTTTTTAACTTGGCTGAATGCCAAACCCAAAGACATTGGCAACCTAACCCGAACGGCACTAGGCGAATTAAAACGAGGTATTTCACCACGAGAATCTGGGCGAATTGCTTGGGAAATCATGCGTCAGTCTGGTGTGGGCAACGGCGCGGTGATGCGCTCAGCGCCAACAGCCATTCTTAGATCTTCTGACCGAGAAGTCCGAATGATTGAAACCATCGAAATTGCCCGAATTACCCATTTTGACCAGCGTGCTATCGAGGCGGCACTGTGGTTAAACGCGATGATTGCGGCTTATTTGAGTGGCGCAAGCGATCAAAGTGCTTGGCATCTGGCTCGAGAAGAATTGTTGCTGGCTCGAGTTGAACAACACTGGGAGACACCCGAAGATGATGTCTTGGTTTGGGTGGAAGGCGCTCGAGAACTTGAAATTACCCAACTTGACACCAGTGGGTATGCCCTTGCGACGGTGCAAGTGGCAGCTTGGGTGTTGATGCACAGTGAAAACTTTGAAGAAGGTTTGATTTTAGCGATTAACCAAGGCGGCGATGCTGACACAATCGGTGCAGTCACTGGGGCTTTACTTGGTGCGAAATTTGGTTTGTCAAACATTCCTAAACGCTGGAGGGATGGCTTACTGATTTATGCCAAACTCGAGACGACTTTAGAAAAAGCCTTCGCTACGATTGAATGATGCAACGATTCGTATGATTGAATAGTGCAACAAGTCCCTGATTGAATGATGCAATACCAGTTTGGTGTCTCCTAAATCGTAAACTTAGGGGGTGAACAGCAAACGTATTCGCATAGATGCCTTAGATGCAGGTGGCTCAAAACGCTCTAAGTTTGTGGCGCAAAATCCACGCGGCGACCGAATCACCTTAGAAGCCCACCACGACGCGCCCCTCGAGTCCGACCCTGCCAGTGTTGGTTTAGGTCCAATGGAGGTTTTGCTGGCTGCTCTGGGCAGTTGCATGGCAGTGGATGTCCAAGACATCATGAAGAAAAAACGTACTCCATTAAGTTCTTACTGCATTGAACTCGAGGGAATTCGTGCCGAGAGCATCCCTAAGCGCTACACTAAAATTATCATGCAGCACATTGGACAAGGTGAAAATGTCAGCCAAGAAGCCTTTGGGAAAGCGGTGCAGCTATCTTTTGAAAAATACTGCTCGGTTGCCAGCAGCTTAGCCAAAGACATCGAATTTGAATTGAAAGCCAGCATTATTTAACTCAAGCGCGTGATACCCTAGGTACATGGAAGTTAGCCCAACCTCATCACAACCTTGGAAGCCTTTACCGCTCCGAGCCGAAGAATTTTCTTTTTCACTCACCTACGCTGGTGCAAGTGCCGGTTCTGAACGCTGGATGACCCAGTTTGACAAAGGACAGTTCTTAATTCGCCGTGAAGCCATTTTTCATGGTGGCTTAGGCATGTCCAAACGCATTCAAATCTCGAGGTTTGAACAAAGTGCGCGTTTACCAGTCTTATTTACTGAAAATGATTCTGGCAGAATTTTTGAGACAGCATTTGACCGTCGGGCTGGAACAGTCACCCTACGTCAAAACCGTGACGAAGCGATTCAGGCTTTAACGCAGGATTATCACGACCCGCTTTCAATTGTGCAATTGCTGCGCGACCTAGACCCAAGCACCCAAACCCTGCGTGTACCAATGGTTGGTGGAACAGTCTTAATTACCCGCTTAGACGATGAATTGGTGGATACCCCTTGGGGTGAAGTCATGGCTCGAGCCTACTACCTGCGCCCCGGTATGGGCTTTATTTATATTGAACTCGAAGCGCCTTACCGCCCGCTAAAATTTGTGCAAGCCATTGGACGGTTTGTCCTCGAATCATCGCTAACCCGCACATCAGAAACTCGAGTCGCAAAACCAGATCAAAAACGCCCTCGAGGACGTGTTAAGCAGCCGCAGCCCCAAGTCCAACAAAAAGTTGTTGTAAAACCAGTCCAAGCCACGCCCCAACGCCCAGAAAATGAAAACGCCGAGCGCAAAGGTAAGCGCAAACGGCGTTTTCGTAAGCCTAATAAAGCCCAAAGCTAAAGTTTAACCGCACTTGCTATAGCCGCAGCTCTGGCATTTTAAGCAACCTTCTTCGCGTACCAAATTAGGGCTGCTGCAACTTGGGCATTTTTCGCCTTTCATGGCAACCTGTGCGTGACCCAGTTTGGCTGGCTTAAATAACGAGGTTTGTAATTCCTCGGCACTTGGGGCTGCGCCAGAAACGGCTGGATAAGTCTGCATATCGGTGTACAAAAGCGGCTGCTCGGCTGGGCGGACTGCACCACTCGAGGCGGTACTCTCAAGTGCCACGGCGATTAAATCAGCTTTACTGCCGACCAGTCTGCCGTTGTAACTGCCATACAACCCGCCGTTAATACCACGCAGCGTTTTTTGAATCGCTTCGGCTGGCACACCGTATTGCAGGGCAATAGATACCACGCGTCCGAGGGCTTCGCTGTCGGCGTTAGCTTCGTCACCAGCCCGTCCGGAAACCACGACAATTTCTACAGGTTTACCCTCTAAAGTATTGGTGGTGATTAAAAAAGTACGTTTTGTACCAGCCGCAAGGTCGGTCAGTTTGACCATGTCGGTCACACCCGTTAAACGGGTCGGACGTGAGAAAATCGGTGAACCGGGTTGGAAACTCTGATTTGCGCCCCACAGGGTTTCATCCACACTCGAGTTAAGGTTCGGCTCGAGTGGAATGATGTTAGTTGCTTCTTCTTTTTTCTCTTCTTTGCTGGTACTAAGCACTTGGAATTGTCTCGAGCCATCACGGTAGACCGTAATGCCTTTGCAACCCGTGCGGTAGGCTTCCGAGTAGGCAGCTTCGACATCTTCCACAGTGGCATGGTTGGGCAAGTTGATGGTTTTACTCAGGCTGTTTGCCGCAAATCCTTCAGTATCAAAGGCTTGTTGAACTGTGCC
>JBEGTV010000220.1:0-4999 GCA_041179225.1 Deinococcota bacterium
AATAATAAATTTTCTGGCACTAAAAACGGACTCGAGCAATTAAGTGCTATGTTTGGAGGTATGATGGAACATTCACAAGGGAGCTTTGTGGTAGCACCGAACGGATCACATATGGTAAACGGAAACTTGCTTGCCTCTCCTGTGCTTTTCACTGCAACATCCGGTCATAAAAAATTAAATATGACAGGTATTGATTTGTTTGAAGTAAAGGATGGAAAAATTACTCAGGTATGGCTTTTTTCCGATGATCAGGCAAAAGAAGATGAATTTTGGAGCTAAATATTTACTCAATCTCATCGGGTTTGATTCCCCAAGGCTTACCTCGTAGCCGCAACGCGGAGTGCTTTTGTTTTTTCACTACGTCCTCGAGAACGTTGTTTCAGTCAACATGCCGTTTTAATACCCCGAGACAAACCTCGGGGATTCTTATTTAAATTTTTCCAAGTGGTATTTGAGGCTCGAGGCGGGTTGACCCAGAATTTTTGCGGCTTTTGAAAGGCTTTGTTCTTGTCCTAAAAATACGGCAAAGTTCTTAAAGGTTTGTGGGTTTAGGTGCGCTTGGGCTGCTTCGGTGTGGTTCACACAATGCCAGTCTGGATTGGTCATGTTTTGGACTATACGCTTTTAGGCACTAATTTAAGTGTAAAATCTGGGTATGGATTTTTCCGAAGCGGTACAAAAAATTGCTTTAGCCTTAAATCCACAGCAAATTATTTTGTTCGGCTCGAGAGCGCGAGGGGATTTTAGACCAGATTCTGATTATGATTTGCTGATTGTGGTAGATGATAAGGACGAAAGTCGGTGTTTTGAATTGGCAGGTAAAGCCCACAGTGTTGTTCGTGGCAAAAATTTAGCTTTGGATGTGATTGTGTATCCTAAGTCCGAATTTGAATTCAGTTTGCGTGAACAACATGATGTTGTTTGTTATGCAATGGATGATGGGAAGGTTCTGTATGCGCGAAGCAACACGGCGTTGGCTTGATCGAGCCGAAGAAGACTTAAAATTACTTTCGGTGTCTAGTGTTTCTGAAACTCCAAATGCGTCTGGTGTGTTGTGTCAACAAGCAGTTGAAAAATTGCTTAAAGCCTGTTGGGTAGAACTTGGTCGTCGTCCACCAATGACCCATTTACTCGAGAATTTATTTTTAGGAGTCAAAGAGCAACTTGGTTTTGAACTGAACGAAGATTTTCTTGAGCAACTGACTCCTTTTGGTACTGAGGCTCGTTATCCAGCACGGCGTATATCACCGATTCAAGCGTTATGGGCAGCCGAATTTGCCTTGGAGACTTGTACAACCTTAAAATTATGGCTCGAGTCACGTGAGTAAATCCGAGCGTCTTGGTTTGGCTGGTGCGTTGGCAGCCGTGACTTCGTGGGGAGCAAATTCGGTAATTCTAAAGTTCCTAACGGGACAGATGAGTGTTGAACTCTTAAACGCCTCGAGAATTCTGGTTGCCAGTGCATTTTTTTTGATTATCTTTGTCTACTTGCGCCGTGGTAAGGGTTTTCCCAAGCTCAAAACTCAAGACTGGTTAGCGATAGCTGCACTTGGCTGTGTTGGCACAAGCCTGTATCAACTACTTTTTGCCAATGGAATCAAATTAAGTAATGCCAGTATCACCGCTTTAATCTCGAGTACCAACCCGATTTGGGTCGGGATTCTTGGGGCGTTTCTAGGGTTAGGGTTCACCCGTTGGCAATTTATTGGTGTGCCAGTCACGATGCTTGGCGTGGGTTTACTTTCCTACTCGAGTATTGTCGGGGCAAGTGTGCAACCGCTTGGGGTGGTGCTTTTAATTGCCTCGAATATGTGTTGGTCGGTCTACACAGTTTTATCTCGAGGACTGATGCAAAAAATAAATCCGCTTGAGTTTACCTGTCTTAGTTTTATACTTGGTGGTTTGCCTTTTGTGCTATTTTCGTTGCCAGCTTGGTCTGAAGCATCAGTGGTCTCGAGTAGCACTTGGCTTTGGGTGGTTTTATCCGCCCTGATTGCCCAAGTGATTGGTTTTATGGGCTGGTTTCTTGGTACTCAAGCCTTGGGTGCAGCAAGGGTCAGTGTCTTTTTGAATATCACGCCGCTTGTGGGTGTGGCGTTAGCTGCTGGTTTTCTTGGTGAAAAAATCACTTTGGTAAAGGTGCTGGCGGGTTTAATTATTTTACTTGGTGTCTGGTTAGCCAATAAAAAATCATAGCTATTTGTTCAAATACTCGAGTGGCGATAAGAACATCCCAAAAGAAACATGAAGCCGAACCATTGCCTCGAGTAACAATTTTGGGTTTGACATCAGGCAGTATAAGTCAAAATTTTACATCGAATTCACTCATATAAATTGGCTTTTGATGAGCTTTACCTGTTGGATGTTTCATCAAAACTCGAGTACCCTAAGCCTATGAATGCCTTAGAAATTGTTTTGGACGGCTTGATGCAGCGCTACCAATCTCGAGTGCCAGATGTTGAAAAAGTGATTGCCGCAATGATGCAAGAAAAACTGATCTCGAGTGCCGCCGACATCGAAAATGATCATATTGCTTTTCGGACAATGGGCGTGCCGCAATTGGGTATGAAGTCTTTTGAAAAGATTTTTTTGCATTATGGGTATGAACGCCGTGAAGCCTACCGTTTTGCCCATAAAAAACTCGATGCTTTTTGGTACAGCCCACCAGACCCAAAGTACCCTCGAATTTTTGTCTCCGAGTTGCGGGTAGCTGACCTCAGTCTTGAGGCGCAAGAAATTATTACTTCTTACACCAATCAAATCCCGACTGACCCCGTGGATAACTTAGATTTAGACAATGGTCTCGAGGTGGATGCTTTTTTACACAGCCCTTTGTGGCAACTCCCGACCCTCGAGCATTACGAAGCCCTCCAAGCCGAATCTGAATACGCTGCATGGGTGATTTACAACCGCTATTACCTCAATCACTTCACGGTTTCGGTGCATAACTTGCCCGTGCCACAAAATACTTGCCTTGGTTTTAACGAATTTCTAAAAAGTCATGGTTTTAAGCTCAATAACGCCGGTGGCGAAATCAAACAAAGCCCCGATGGTTACTTATTGCAATCCAGCACTGTTGCCGAAATGATAGATGTAACCTTTACTGGTGGTGAAAGTAAACGAATCTCGGGTTCGTATGTCGAATTTGCCGAACGCCGAGTCTTACCGCAATTTGCCCATCTCGAGCCAAGCCAAATAAAACGCGAACACCGACGTGAAGGTTTTGAGGCTGGAAATGCTGATAAAATTTTTGAAAGTACCTTCACCACCCAAACCGCCCAAAGAAGCTAAAAAAAACCGTAGGGGCGAGGCATGCCTCGCCCCACGCCCAAACCCTACCAAAAGGACAAAATCATGAAAACCTATTCAAACATTATCGGTGGTCAATCTGTCTCGAGCCAAAATACTTTTTTAAGCCGTAACTCAAGTAACTTAGCAGACATTCTTGGAGAATTCCCAGAATCCAGTCTCGAGCAAGTGCGTGAGGCTTGCGAGGCGGCTAAAAAAGGCTTTGAAATCTGGCGTAAAACCCCAGCCCCCATTCGTGGACAGATTATTGGCAATATCGGTAAGGCGATTGAGCGCGAAAAAGAGGCATTGTCACAATTACTCTCGAGGGAAATGGGCAAAACCTTAAAAGAGGCTCGCGGCGATGTTCAAGAAGCGATTGATACCTGTCATTTTTTTCAGTCTGAGGGTCGCAGATTATACGGGCAGACTGTCCCATCCGAGATGCACAACAAAGAACTCAGCACTTACCGCCGTCCGCTTGGCGTGGTCGGTGTGATTACGGCTGGGAATTTTCCTGTGGCAGTACCATCTTGGAAAATCATTCCAGCACTGGTGACGGGCAACAGCATTGTCTGGAAGCCTTCGGAAGATTCCGCCGCAACCTCGTATGCTTTTGCCAAACTACTCGAGGAGGGTGGTCTGCCCGATGGTGTGCTGAACGTGATTTTTGGCGGCGGGGCGGGTGCGGCGGGTGAGTTCTTGGTTGGTATGATGGATGAAAAGCGCCTAAACAAAATTGCGTTTACAGGCAGTACCGCCGTTGGGCGTAAAATCGGTGAGGTGGCTGGGCGGAATTTAACGCACCCGACCCTCGAGTTGGGCGGTAAGAACCCCATGATTGTGATGCGTGACGCTGACCTTGACAATGCTGTGGCGGGGGCGCTCTGGGCGGCTTTTGGCACGGGTGGACAGCGTTGCACCAGCCTTGGGAATCTGATTTTGGATGAACCAATTCATGATGCTTTTATCGAAAAGTTCCTCGAGAAAGTCAAAGCGATTAAAATTGGCGACCCGATTCTGCACCAAGATGTCTTGTACGGACCATTTATCAACGAGCGTTTCTATAAGGCTTGGGATGCCCATTACGATATGGCGCAAACTGATGGCGCGACACTGCTGCATGGCTCGAGACGAATTACCGATAGCAATAAAGAAAACTTTGTTGGCGACCCTAGCACTGGCTTTTTTGGTTCGCCAACCGTCTGGGCGGGTGTGACCAAGGAAATGCAGATTTTTCAAACCGAGGTTTTTGGTCCAACCGTCAGTATTGTTAAAGTAAACGGTATAGACGAAGCGATTGAAACCGCCAACAGCGTAGATTATGGTCTCTCGAGCGCGATTTACACCAATAACCGAATGTGGGCGTACCAATTTAAGGACACCATTCAAGCTGGCATGAGCAGCATCAACAATAGCACCACCGGCGCAGAGGCACACATGCCCTTTGGTGGGGTTAAAGGCTCGGGCAATGGCACAAGGGAATCAGGCATTTGGGTCATCGAAAGCTACACGTATTGGCATGGAGTCAATGACGAATTAAGCGGAAAATTGCAACTAGCACAAATGGACACCGAGTACGGAGAGGTCAAACCCCCTTTTGAAGTCTCGAGCCTGATGTAAAAACCGTAGGGGTGAGCGACCCTGCCCGTAAGGTGCGTGTTTTGGGTCAAGACAGGTATGCCAAACCCTTTTTGAATGATTTTTTGGT
>JBEGTV010000221.1:0-4998 GCA_041179225.1 Deinococcota bacterium
AGGAGTGCTATACGAGAAGTGAACTCTTAGGCACTCCCCCCGCCTTCTTGCTCACAAGACAGCACCTCACTGGCTGTTCGCGCTTCGGCAACCCCCTCGAAAAGAGGGGGTTTGGGGCTTGGGTTTTAGAATTTACTGAGTAAGACCAACTGGGTTGGATTTGGGGTGGGATTAAAGAAGTGCCGGAAGACAATTGCATCGCCTTTCATGTGTTGTTTAATCAGGGTTGCTCTGAACACGGCAGCGTATTTGTTATCCCATTTGATGATGATTGCAAGGTCTATCTCAGAGTAATCAAACTCAACCCAAGCGCTCTCGAATGTATCCCAGTTCAAACCGGTTTGGCGTGACCAAGTGCTGTTGATGATTCGCGCTCCGATGACTTGGTATTTTGTGCCGAACAGCTTTTTCCATTCGGTCAGGGCGGTGTTGCGAACATTTGTAGCATCTGCGCCAGTGTAGGCATCCACGGGTGGTTTGTTGCTGTTCATCACATCGGTTGCCACTTTTTGCATCGTGGTTTTGTAGTTCGCCTCGAGCTTGACCACAACAGCTTCCATTGCTGCTGCCCTACTTGGTTCGAGGGCTTTGTAGACATCGGCTAGGAACGCCACCGCAGCGCGGTTCTTGCCAACAACCGACCATAAATCTGAAATACCATTGAAGTCTTTGGCGGCAACTCGACCCGCCAATTCTTTATCGAAGTTTGCAGCGTAAGTGGCTTGGGCATTGGGCGCTTTGGCTTTGAAATCGGTCTGGGCATTGACAATACCAGCCAGTTCGGTGCGGGCAGCATTGACCGAATTGAGTTCGCGTTGTGATTCGCGGCTACCAAAAGCCGTGTATTTTGCCACAAGGTCTTGTAAGGCTTTATCCAGACGCGGTGTGTCCTTGGCAATCGAAAGCAGCCTTTCGCGCATCGGGATGTTATTTGGATTTCCCATCAAATCAAGGTTGCCAATTTGTCCGTACAACGATGCCGCGTTGGTCAGTAATTGTGAAGTTGAACGCACAAAACTTTGATCCACTTTGAGTTGAGGCGAAGCTGCATATGATTCCCATCCCGCTTGTCCAGCAGCGGCTGTTTGCGTACCACCAGACACTTCTTTTGTCACCTCGAGAAACCGTGTGCCAAGTTTGCCGTGTCGCACAATTTGCGTGGCAACATCGGCATTACTGGCAGGTAACACATCCAATTCGGCTTTGGTTTCTTTCAGAATCTTCTCGATTTTGGGACCTTCGCTGCTCAGGCGTTTTTGACGAATGGCAGGGTCAGAAGAATCCATGATCACACCTAAATTGCGTTCCACCCGATTCAAATCCGAAACCACGCCACTTAAAGCCGCTTGTTCTTTGCGCGTTAAACCCTGTGCTAGTGTCATACCAACCCCCAGTATCACTAAAATTCCAATAACCAAATACCTCATATAACCTCCTCGTTTTTCCTCGAGCCAATACACTCAAGCCAGTAACTGCAAACGTTCCCCTTGATGCGCTTTTTAAGCGACAAGAAAGAGTTTAGGTAAGAAGTGTCCCGAGGCTATGCCAAGCCGAGACGAGGCGGGGGACAACCCGAAATTTTAGGCTCGAGCCAGTTTTGCGGTTTGCGAAATTAAACCCAAATGATACGTGACCGAAGCAAAAACAGTCATTAAATCCCATTCGTTGGCGAACTCGGGCAGTTGTTTTAAGTTGCCATAAACGGCTTTGACGCTGGCGCGTTGTGTATTCCACTCGAGTTGTGAAACTTCGGACGGAAACGGCGTTGAATCCTTGGTAAACGAATCATCATGGGTTGCGATTTGCCACATCACTTCGATGTCCCAGAGCAACCGAGCCGTTAAAGTTGCCACACTGACCCCAAGGGCAGTCGGGTTTGATGCTTGCACAGCACTTAACCCCTCGAGAATCGGCAGTAAACCCTGATTGCCACTGCCGTCGGCTTTGGTATTGGCTAAAAATCGTGTGCCTTTATTGGGCAACCCACCTTCAAAGGCTTCGGTCAGCAAGTCAAACATCGCTTCGACAAAATTGTTTTCTGAACTGGTTTCCATGAAGGTACTTTACAGGCTTGTCCTCGAGATTTATTTTTTAACCACTTCTTTCTGCATTCCCAAAGTCCGAATTTCCATGCCATTTGCCCGCAAGGTCGCCAAGTCATTTTCGATGGTGCGGAGCGTTACGCCTAGAGCCTGTGCAAAGTCCTCTTGGGTGGGGATTGCATCTTGTACCGCAGCCTCGAGCCAAAGGCGTTTCAGGCGGTGATGGCGCAGTGCAACTTTGCCGCTCTGCTCGAGGTGGGCTTGGTCGGATGCGCCACTGTCTATTGTCCAAGTGATTTGCCGTGTGCCGATGCCGTTGGGTCTCGAGAGTTCGGCAGTGATGGTGGTGAGGTCTTGTTGTTGCCAGTGTTCTTGGATTGATTTGTGTGTAAAAAATTCATATAAAAGACTTTTTCGATATGCAATGTTACTTAATTTTGTTGCTATTTTATGGACATGAAATCGTGCTTCTTCTAAATCCTGTGCTTGTTTTTCGAGTAAATAACTTAGATAGTGAAATTGGGCAAGTGAGTGTGATTTTTTAAGAATATGCTTTACGGAAACCACTTGTTCAAAGCAGTATTTAGCTTCTTGGTGCATTCCAGCGCAATGTGCAGCTTCGGCAGAAAGTAATAAGTAATAGGTTGAATTCTGACGTAAGTCAAAAACTCGCTTAAATGCGTGGTATGCCTCGTTATAATTCTTTTGTTGTCTTTGTATAAATCCCACTGCTGCCCATGCCTCTACACCACCTTCTCCTGAACCGCTATCTTCAAGCCAAGCGCGGAGGGGCTGAATAGTTTGGATTGCTTTTGTAAAATCACCTAGAAAGGCTAAATTTCTAGCAAGTGGTGCAACATATTGTGCATATTTATTAAAATCTTGAATTTCTTGTAATTGTATTGTTTGCTCAATCATTTCTTCTGCCCAAATTATAGATTCATCGTATTGTCCTACCAATTCAAGATTTATGATTATCTTTCCAAGAGTAGCAATGATTTCTGATTGATTATTTATGGTTTTATAGGCTTCTAAAGATTCCTTATGTAACTTTATTGCCATTTCAATATCACCAATGGCGGTCATTGCGTTGGCTTTCATGGCGAGTAATGCTGGTTCAAATGAAATGAGCTTTGGTTGTTCCTTAAATAATTTCTCAGCCTCTAATAAATATGTAGCAACTTCTTCCCTACGTCCGAGACGTTGATAACACCTTATTATGGAGCAAATTAATCTCATCTGCGTAATTTCATTAACTTGGGTCTTCTCCAAAAATGGCATGATTTTATCCAGAATTTCTCGAGCATTTTCTGGATTAAACAATTCTTGTGTAAAACCATCAGCAGCTTCAATACTTGCATTTACAAACAATTGAATATCGTTTTGATTTTTGAAAAATTGTACAAACTTAGTGGCTGTTTGGTCATACATTTGGCGATCACCTAAAACATTGATTGCATCAAGTTTTAACTTAAAAATACGATATGAGATTTCTAGATCAGGTGATTTTTTTGTGGCAATTTCCAATTTTTTAAGCTCTTCTAAAATACCACTTGTAGGGTTATCGATAAATTCTAGTTCCAATTGAATTAAACGTAACCTACGAGTTTCTGTTGGTAGCATCGTATCTAATTTTTCAATACTTTTTTGTGCCTGTGCAATCAATCTTTTGGTTTCTTTGAATGAACTTAATAACAATGCTTCTTCCGCAGCCTGAATTAAAAATGAAAGAGATTCTAAAAACTGTTCACCAAGTTCTGCATGGTAAGCCAGTACCGCAGGGCGTTCCCTTCGAGAACCAAGTTGCTGCATTGCTTTCCTGTGCCATTGTTGTTTTTCTTCTTTTTTCAATCCCTCGTAAATACTCGAGCGGATTAAATCGTGTTGAAACGTCAGGTTTTCCTCTGCCTGATTTAAGAACCGTGCCTCGAGTAATTCCCCAAGTGGTGCATCAGTCTCGAGCATGGCTGTCCATACTTCTCGCCCAAAGCTGTTGCCTAGCACCGAAGCGGCTTCTAGGGCAGTTCGCGCTTGGCTTGAAAGGTGCATTAAGCGGTTTTGTACCACGGCTTCTAATCGCTCGCTATTGTCTTGCCCACCAATAAACTCGAGGAACACCAATGGGTTGCCGTTGCTCAGGCGGTATAAACGCTCGAGTTCGTCAGCATCTAGGGGCTTGCTTACAGCTTTGGCGAGGGTCGCACATTCGTCTTGGGTCAATGCCCTTAGCTCGAGTGGCAGCACTGCATTTTCTTGGCGCATGGCATTCAGGGCTTCTATTGCCAGCGGTTCGGTTTGAATTTCGTAAGTGCGGTAACTCAGTACCAACAGCACCGCTTTTTGTCTGGTGATTCGGGTCAATACGGGCAGTAATGCCCAGAATAAATCCCCTGCCCATTGTAGATCGTCTAGCACGATTAAAATGGGTCGCTCGAGTTTGCCTAACCAGCGTTCTAAAGCTGCTCCAACGGCGCTCGAGGATGAGTTGGCGCTGTTGCTTTCTTCGGTCAAGAGTGGTTTGAGGGTTTCACGCATTAATGGGCTTGCAAGCTCGAGCAGCGCGGGTTGGCTTTGCAATGCCTGCTCGAGTGGGGCGTAAGCATTGCCTTGTTGTTCTTTGGCTGTGCCGCGCAGCACCCTAATTTTGTGCCAACGGCTAAGCGATTCGAGTTCGTCCAGTAAACGGGTTTTGCCCATGCCCGGTTCGCCTTGTAGGGCAATGATGCTGCCGTGTCCAGCTTGGGTTGCCTCGAGTTGCTGGGCTATCGTTCGCAGTTCTTTGTTGCGTCCAATCAGGGTGTGGTGTGGTTTATCAATTGGCTCGAGGCTATGTTTTAGGGTTTGAATGTAGGTGCGTAATTCTGGTTTGGGGCTGCTGTTTAGCTCTTGGTGCAGGGTTTGCTCGAGGGTTGCGTATTGATTAACCGCATCTTCGCGCCGATGAGCCGTCACGTAT
>JBEGTV010000222.1:0-4998 GCA_041179225.1 Deinococcota bacterium
TGCCCACTGTACGAAACGCACAATGCCCCATGCACAAAAACCTCGAGTTCTAGGTCAGTGGCTTTTTTAATCAGTTCGATGTCTTTTAGACTCAGTTCCCGAGCCAGCACCGCCCTCGAGACCCCAAGGCTACGTGCCAATTCTGCGCCTTCAGCACTGGTAATGGTCATTTGGGTACTGGCATGAATTGGCAGTTCTGGGGCGATTTGGTGGGCTAATTTAATTGCCCCAATGTCTTGAACAATAATCGCGTCCGCACCAGATTCGGCTATCCCTTCGATTTCCTGTACTAGATGCTCGAGTTCCGAATCAAACACCAGTGTGTTCATGGCAACAAATGCCATTACCCCACGTTCGTGCAAACCCGCCACGACTTCGGGCAGATTTTCATGGTTAAAACTCATGGCTTTGGCTCTGGCATTAAAGCCTTCTAAGCCAAAATACACGGCATCCGCCCCTGCTTCTATGGCGGCGTGTAATTGTGGCATTCCGCCGGCTGGACTCATCAATTCAGGTTTACGGGCTACTCGAGACATAGCCGGCATTGTCTCATGAATCGGTGAGAAGCATTACCCTAAGCCAGTTCTTCAAAAACCCCTAGTTTCCTGAAACGCTCGGCTCGAGAATCCAGTAATTGGCTGTGGCTCATGCCTTTCATCTGCTCGAGATGATCTAACAAGGCTTTTTTAAGTTCGTCGCTCGAGCCAACAGGGTCGTTGTGCGCTCCGCCTTTGGGTTCGGGTATGACCTCATCCACAATACTAAATTGCGCCAAATCTTTAGCGGTTAAGCGCAGCGCTTCGGCAGCTTTAGCCGCTTCTTTGGCATCGCGCCAGACGATGGCAGCACAAGATTCGGGCGAAATCACACTATAAACTGCATTCTCGAGAATTAGCACACGGTTGCCCACGGCAATCGCAAGTGCGCCACCACTGCCGCCTTCACCGATGATGACGCTAATAACTGGCACTCGCAAGCGAGTCATTTTTTGGATACTCTGGGCAATTAACCAAGCCTGTCCGCGCTCCTCAGCCGCAATTCCGGGGTACGCGCCGGGCGTGTCTACAAGGGTAATTAAAGGCAACCCGAATTTATCTGCCATGTCCATTAAGCGCATGGCTTTACGAAACCCCTCTGGGTGTGCCATACCAAAGTTCCGAGCAATGTTTTCTTTGGTGTCGCGTCCTTTTTGTTGGGCAATCAGCACAATTGCCTGACCATCAATTCGCGCTAGTCCACCAACGATAGCCGAATCCTCGCCGTATGCCCTATCGCCATGCAATTCCTGAAAATCGGTAAAAATACGCCCGATAAAATCCAAAGCTGTTGGTCGTCCAGGCGCTCGAGCTAACTGCACCCTTTGCCAACGGGTCAATTTATCGTAAGTCTCAGAGCGTAAGCGTTCCAAGCGCTTCTCGAGTAAGGCAAGTTCTTCGGTCATGTCAACATTGCTGTTGCTGCCGTAGGTTTTTAATTCCTCGATACGGGTTTCTAAATCAACAATCGGTTTTTCAAATTCAAGTGCAGGCATTTGCGCCTCCGGCGAGTGAAAGGAGAAAGGAGGAAAGAGAAAAGGACAACAACACAATTTGCCTTTTGCCCTTTGCCTTTTGCCTTTTGCCTCTGAGCGTCATTTTCTTCTCCCAAAAAGCCCCGTGCGTGGTGGTTCTGGCACTTTAATCTCGAGGGCAGTCACTTCTGGTTTGGGTTGGTTTCGTAGCCCCGCGATTAAATTGGCTAGGGTTTCGCGGTGCTGCCTTCTGTCTACAACCATATCTATAAAGCCTTTTTTCTCGTAAAACTCGGAGCGTTGGAAACCATCGGGGAGGCTTTGGCGCACAGTTTGTTCAATCACCCGTTGACCCGCAAAACCAATAAGCGCGTCAGGTTCGCCAATCACAATATCGCCAATCGCGGCAAAACTAGCCGCCACGCCGCCCGTGGTTGGGTCTGCCAGAATCGTGATATACGGCAATCCCTTAATGGCTAATTGCTCGAGCGCAAAAGTGGTTTTTGCCATTTGCATCAGGCTTAATGCCCCTTCCATCATCCGAGCGCCGCCTGAAGCGGTTACTAAAATCATGCTGCGGTCTTCTTTGGTGGCAAGTTCTATTGCTCTGGTAATCTCTTCGCCTTCGCTGCTGCCCATGCTGCCACCAGCAAATTCAAAATCCATCACACAAATGACAATCGGTAAGCCCGCAATGCTGCCGCGCCCAGCATAAATCGCAGATTCGCGCCCGGTCTTTTTACGCGCCCGCTCGAGTTTTGCCACATAAGTATCGGTGTCCACAAATTCAAGTGGGTCTTTGGCTCTAACTTTCCCACTGGTGACTTGAAATGTACCCACATCGAGCAGCCCTTCAACGCGGCGCTTGACTGGAATCCGATGATGATAACCGCATTTAGGGCAAACCCGAAGGTTCTGTTCGAGTTCTTTGTTATAGACCTGTGCATTGCACTTAGGACACTTCCCCCACAAGTCTGGCAGGTCATCATTGACCGTATTTTCTTTTTGTTGCGGTGGTCGCCGCCTAAAAAAACGCTCGAGGGTCATAAGAATTTCCTTCTCGAGGGAACTGGAATCGCTTTCACAGGTTCATTCTACAATCTAAACTGCATGAGTTGCTTAGACCAAGTTCAAAAATCTGTTTTTTCGCCCCTTGCACTTTTTTATTTGCTCGAGTACACTTGCAAAGTTTGCTCGAGTGGGGTTGAAATTAACAACCCGATTACACTTGCAGCAACTGCGGGGGACGTTAGAAACCCGTAGTCGAACTCGAGAAGGAGTCGAATGCCAACAGTTCAGCAGTTATTAAGAAAAGGTCGCCGTGTGCTGGTGAAAAAGAGCAAGGTCCCAGCGCTTAAAGGCAGCCCATTCCGCCGTGGTGTTTGCACCGTGGTGAAGACCACCACCCCGAAGAAGCCAAACTCGGCGCTTCGTAAAATTGCTCGTGTGCGTTTAAGTAGTGCTTTTGAAGTCACCGCTTACATCCCCGGCGAGGGTCACAACCTCCAAGAACACAGTGTTGTTTTGATTCGCGGTGGACGTGTAAAGGACTTGCCAGGTGTGCGTTACCACATTATTCGCGGTTCATTAGATACCCAAGGTGTCAAAGACCGCAATAAGAGCCGGAGCAAGTACGGTACGAAGAAAGCCAAGGCGGGCGCTAAAGGCGCAGCCCCAGCCAAGAAGAAGTAAGGGGTAAACCATGTCACGTCGTCGCCAAGCAGAAGTAAGGGTTATTCAACCAGACCTCGTTTATAACGATGTCATCGTCTCGAGTTTAATCAACCGCCTGATGGAACGCGGCAAGAAGAACCTTGCCAGTAAAATCTTTTATGGCGCGTGCCGCCTGATTCAAGATAAAAGCGGTCAAGAACCAATGCGTGTTTTTAAGAGCGCTTTTGATAACATCAAACCCCGTGTCGAAGTTCGTAGTCGCCGCGTCGGTGGAAGCACCTACCAAGTTCCAGT
The DNA here is from genome assembly GCA_041179225.1 of Deinococcota bacterium. GTDB lineage: Bacteria > Deinococcota > Deinococci > Deinococcales > JAAFIG01 > JAAFIG01. Next base: position 3,479 of record JBEGTV010000222.1, read on the forward strand.
CGAAGTTTCGGCTCGTCGTCAACAAAGTCTTGCCTTGCGTTGGTTGGTTGGGGCTGCCAACACCCGCCCAGAACGCACTGCCATTGAGCGCGTTGCAGGAGAAATCCTTGATGCTGCCCAAGGTCGCGGTGGGGCAATTAAGAAGAAAGATGATGTCGAACGTATGGCAGAAGCTAACCGTGCTTACGCGCATTATCGCTGGTAATCTGATGTAAATCCCTCGAGACCGCCAGCGCACCCTTGCGACAGGGCGGTCTCTTAATGTGAGCCAAAATATGGCAAATCTGAACTTTAGCTGATATTCAAGCGCATCTGCGTTTTAGCTGACATTCAAATCACAAAAATAAGTGCAGAATCTCGAGTGTCGTCTCGAGCATGATAGTCAGGAGGTGAGTCCCGTGAATCAAATGGAATTAGCAACCGATGAAACTTCAATAAGTGCGTCTGGTTGCCTTCTGGCATTACGGCAACCTGCTGTGATTTGGTTTTCGGTATAAGCCTTTTCTCGAGCTTAACGGCTCAGGCGCTCACTAGGAGCAATTGTATATGTTCAAAGACCTTGATCTTAAAAATTATCTCAATACCACCCGTAACATTGGCATCGCCGCACACATTGACGCTGGTAAAACCACCACCACCGAACGCATCTTGTACTACACAGGTCGCGTCCATAAAATTGGTGAGGTTCACGAAGGCGCAGCTACAATGGATTGGATGGAACAAGAACGCGAACGTGGTATCACGATCACGGCGGCTGCTACTACTGCCGAATGGACACATGCACAGTACGGCATTCCATTTGTGGTTAATATCATTGATACCCCCGGTCACGTGGATTTCACCATCGAAGTCGAACGCAGTATGCGTGTTTTAGATGGTGCAGTCGCTGTCTTTGACTCGAGCCAAGGTGTCGAACCACAATCCGAAACGGTTTGGCGGCAAGCCGACCGTTACCGTGTGCCACGCATTGCTTTTAGCAATAAAATGGACAAAACTGGTGCGGACTTTAATTTGGTCATTAACGACATAAAAGAACGTCTTGGTGCAAAACCAGCCCCGATTCAATTGCCAATGGGTGCAGAAGATAAGTTTGTTGGCATCATTGATTTAGTTCGGATGCGGGCGCATTTTTTCCATAACGACCTTGGCACAGACATCGAAGAAACCGAGATTCCAGCCGATTGGCTCGAGCGTGCAACTGCTGCCCGTGCTGAACTGGTTGAAGTAGCAGCCGATGCCGACGAGAACGTGATGATGAAATTCTTAGAGGGCGAAGAAGTCTCTGAGATGGAACTCAAAGCCGCGCTTCGAGTTGGTACAATCAGCATGACGATGTTCCCAGTGCTTTGCGGTTCGGCACTGAAGAACAAAGGTGTTCAATTGATGCTCGACGCGGTGATTGATTACTTGCCAAGCCCGTTGGATGTTCCGCCAATTAAAGGCACAGACGAAGATGGTAACGAAATTGACTTCCCATCTGACCCAAAGGGTTCGTTGGCTGGTCTGGCATTTAAGATCAT
>JBEGTV010000223.1:0-4984 GCA_041179225.1 Deinococcota bacterium
GCAGCCAAGAAGAACTCAAACTAATCCTAAACCTCGCCCAAGCCAAATGGTTCTTACCATTTCATGGAGAACCACGCCATCAAATGAACCATCAGTGGCTCGCCGAAGCCAGCCCAACCCCACCAAAACGCACGATTATCGCCAAAAACGGCGATGTGATTCATGTTTCCAAAGATGATTTTAAGGTCGTAGGAACAGTCCCAGCCGGCGCGGTCTATGTGGACGGGTTAGGCGTGGGTGATGTCAATGACAGCATTCTCGAGGACAGGCTCAGTATGGCAGGCGATGGGGTGCTGGTGCTGGGGTGTGTTTTAAGCCCACATCCTCACGCAGAAATTGCGTCTCGGGGGTTCATAGATGCCAACCAAGAATTATTTGACACGATTAAAGAACAAGTGATTGCGGTTCTCGAGAAAGGCGCTCGTGAAAAAAAGCATCTCGAGGCAGTGCGCGACGATGTGTACTACATGGTGCGGCGCTTTGTGCGAAAAGCCACTGGGCGCAACCCAATGATTATTCCTGTGGTGGTGGAATAAAAGCAGCACTGTGACCTGAGCGCTACCTTGAACCAAAAAAACCGAGTATTCTCGAGTTATGAATTTAATGGTCAATGGAAAAACTGTGCCTGTACCAGATGCACAAGCACTCGAGCCATTGGTCTGGGTGCTGCGTGACACACTTGGGCTGATGGGAACTCGTTACGGCTGCGGTATTGGGGTCTGCGGCGCATGTAACATTTTGCTGGATGGCAAAGTCGTGCGTTCCTGTCAAACGCTGAGCGAAACGGCTTTGGGTAAAGAAATCATTACCCTCGAAGGCTTAGCCATCGGCGAAGACTTGCATCCTGTCCAACAAGCCTTCCTAGAGAATCCCTTGCAGTGTTGTTGGTGCATGACAGGGCATATCATGAACGCCGTTGAATTGCTCGAGACCAATAAGCAACCAACGCCAGCACAAATAGACAACGCCATGAATAATAATTACTGTCGTTGCGGTGGGTATAACAGCATTCGTGCCAATGTGGTCACAGCCTCTGAAATTGCCTCGAGCCTTCCCAGTGCCAAGCGCCTGACTATTCGGAGGAAATCATGAAACGCACCCCGAAGCCCGATGCGGTAGCTCGTCCGAAACCCAAACCCGATGCAGCCACCCGTTGGAAGACCACGCGGCGACGCTTTTTGATTGGAGCGGGTAGCCTTGGTGTGCTGGCAGTCGGTGGTTATTTTGGTCTCGAGGCGGGTCGTCCGCTTTTGGTAGACAGAATCGAAGGTGGTGGAGCGCCCAGTAGTCCAGCCCCGAGTAATCCGAATTTGTGGTTTGAAATAAAAGCCGATAAAATTATTTTCTTTGCCCCCAAATTTGAAATGGGACAAGGGATTCAGAGTGCCTTAGCCCAAATAGCCGCCGAAGAACTCGAAATAGATTGGCGCAATCTCGAGTTACGCCAACCCGATTCGCAACATGGTTTTTCACCAACTTTTATGTTTACCTTTGGCAGTACCTCGGTCAAGGATTTGTATAAACCAATTCGAGAAATGGCAGCCAGTTTGCGTGAAATGCTGCGGTCTGAGGCGGCGTTGCAGTTAGGTGCGGATGTCTCGAGTATCGAGGTCAAAAACGGTCTGTGTAGCCTTAAAACTGATTCAAGCAAAACTTTGTCTTATGGGGCTGTGGTCGCTGCGAAAACTGGTGAATGGGTCATGCCAAAAACCCCGCCCGCCTTAAAAGCCAAGGCTCAGTTCGTCAGCATTGGTAAGCCCCTGAGTCGCCTTGATGCCAAATCTAAAGTGATGGGGCAACCAGTTTATAGCATGGATGCTCGAATAGAAGGAATGTTGTACGGCGCTGTGGCTCGAGCGCCACGCTTTGGCGCAAAACTCGAGACGGCAAGTGCGGGAGAAGCCGAAACCCAAGTTGGTGTGGTCAAAGTGGTCTTGGATGTGGCGGGTAATTTCGCGGGTGTTGTGGCTCAAACCCGTACCCAAGCCCGTAACGCCCTAAAATTCTTAGAACTGACTTGGACGGGTGGCACAAGTATTTCTCAGGCTGAATTGGACACACTTGTTACCGCTAAAGCTGGAACTGGGGTGGTGATTCGTAACCGAGGGCAAGCAAACCTTCAAGGCGATGTGATTAGTGCTTCGTACCGCACACCATTTGCAGCACACGCTCACCTCGAGCCGTTAGCAGCCCTCGCCGATGTCAAAGAAAAAAGTATTGATGTTTGGGTTGGTACTCAAGCCGCTAATTCGGATGAAAGCGCAATTAAAAAAGTTGTTCCAGGCAACCGCAGTATCAAAATTTATCCGATGCAAATGGGTGGCAGTTTTGGGCGTAAAGGCTCGCAAAGTGCTGCCCCAGAAGCCGCTCGGTTATCGGCGGCTGTGGGTGAACCCGTTCATGTGGCGTGGACACGCGAAGAAGAAATGCAGCAGAGTTTTTACCGCCCGCCGACTAACACGCTGATGCAGGCTACGCTCGAGAATGGCATGATTAAAGCGGTACAACAAGTCACTGCCAGTGGCGATATTCTATTTAGCATTATTCCGATTCCAGCTTTTATTAAAAACACAATTGGCTTTGATTTCGGGACGCTCAGTGGACAATTTCTGCCCTACGACATTGCCAATTATGTGGTGCGAAACCAACGCATTGACTTACCGATTCCCACAGGACCTTGGCGTGGCGTGGGTTTAATGCCCAATGTTTTTGCGCTCGAGTGCTTTATGGATGAACTGGCTGTGGCTGCTAAAACTGACCCGCTCGAGTTTAGACTTAAACACACCAGCAATCCGCGTATGAAAGCCGTTCTGGAAGATGTGCGTACTCGTTCTAATTGGGCAAGCCCAACCCCTAGCGGTGTGGCAAGGGGTGTCGCGTACTGCACGGCAGTTGGAACTTTCGTGGCAATGGTTGTGGAAATTCGGCTCGAGGGTAAAGAAATTATTGTTGATCGGGTGACTTTAAGCATCGACACAGGAATTGTGATTAGTCCAACCAATGCGACATTGCAGGCTCGGGGCAGTGTGGTCATGGGCTTAAGTTCGACCCTGCTCGAGAAAATCACCATCGAGAATGGGGCTGTGGTTCAAACAAATTTTAAGGATTACCCATTGCTCACCTTAAAAGCTACCCCTAAAACCATAGAAGTGCATTTTATGGACAGTTCCGAACCACCTTCGGGTATGGGCGAACCTGTGATTGGACCTGTACCAGCCGCCGTTGCCAATGCACTGTTTGCCTTGAATGGTCAGCGTTTGCGTGAATTGCCTTTGATTTTGGAATAATACTAAATTGCTCAGTGTTACCGCTCGAGTCCCCCGTATAATCACTTTGCCAATGGTAGTCTGTTTTGCTTACGCAAAGGAGAATTTATGGCATTCAAAAAGATTGTTGTTCCAGCAGGTGAAAAAATTACAATGCAGAACGGTGTTCTGAACGTTCCGAATAACCCTATTGTGCCTTTTATCGAAGGTGACGGGACAGGTGCGGATATTTGGGCGGCTTCGGTGCGGGTGCTAGATGCGGCTGTCGAAAAGGCGTATGGCGGCACGAAGAAAATTGCTTGGATGGAAGTTTATGCGGGTGATAAAGCCAATGATGTTTACGAAGAAATTGTTTGGTTGCCCGAAGAAACCAATGATGCGATTCGTGAATACTTGGTTGGCATTAAAGGTCCTTTGACCACACCAGTTGGTGGTGGTATTCGCAGTATTAACGTGGCACTGCGCCAAATTCTTGATTTATACGCTTGTTTGCGTCCAGTTCAGTATTTTGATGGTGTGCCAAGCCCAGTTAAACAACCCGAATTGGTGGATATGGTGATTTTTAGGGAAAACACCGAAGATATTTATGCGGGTATCGAATTCCAGGCTGGTACAGCCGAAGTTAAAAAATTACTAACCTTTTTGCAAAATGAAATGAATGTTAAAAACATTCGTTTTCCTGATTCCTCGAGCCTAGGTATTAAACCTGTCTCTAAGGAAGGCACGGAGCGCTTGGTTCGTGCTGCGCTCGAGTACACCATTGCCAATAAGCGCAAGAGTGTAACGCTGGTACATAAGGGCAATATCATGAAGTTTACCGAAGGTTCGTTTAAGAATTGGGGGTACGAGCTTGCTGAGCGCGAATTTGGCAATCACTTTTACACTTGGGCGCAGTGGGAACGCACCAAAGCCGCAACCGGCGAAACTGCTGCTAATGCCGAACAAGACGCTGCGCTTAAATCTGGTAAAATTCTGGTCAAAGATTCGATTGCCGATGCGTTCTTACAACAAATTCTGTTGCGCCCTGCCGAATACGACGTGGTAGCAACCCTGAACTTAAATGGTGATTACTTATCCGATGCCTTAGCTGCCCAAGTCGGTGGGATTGGCATTGCTCCGGGTGCGAATATCAATTACATGACAGGTCACGCAGTCTTTGAAGCCACGCACGGCACAGCCCCAAAGTACGCTGGGCAAGATAAAGTTAATCCGTCCAGTGTGATTTTATCGGGTGAAATGATGCTCAGATTCTTTGGTTGGACTGAGGCAGCCGATTTGATTGTCTCGAGCTTAAAGAAAACCATTGACCAAAAGACTGTAACTTACGATTTTCACCGTTTAATGGAAGGCGCAACGCTCTTAAAATGCTCTGAGTTTGGAACAGCGTTAATTAAAAATATGTAAATCAAGCCAAAAAAGAACCCCCTCGAGTCTCGAGGGGGTTTATTGTGTCGGTACTTATTGTACGACTGGACGGGCAATAACAAAGGCAGGCGAAGTGAACACTTCCCAGTGAGCAGGGTTATTTTCGTCACCTAGGGCTTTTAAGCCACGTAGCTTAAGTTTGTATGTGCCATCTGGCAAGACTGTATTTCCTGTGCCTTTTTCGGCAAAGACTTTGCCATCGGTCAGTGGAATAACAGTGTAAGAAAATTGAAAAGATGAACGTCCGAGGTAATCAGCCGTAACTACTTTATTGATTACAGAGTCAACTAAAC
>JBEGTV010000224.1:0-4942 GCA_041179225.1 Deinococcota bacterium
AGTTCTCAAAGTTAGCTCGAGTCACTTAATACCTGACTTAAGATAACTGCTTATTGCACTCAAACATCAAGGAATAAACAAACCTAGATTATTGAATATATTGTGCCTCGAGAGTTAATCTCGAGGCGCTTTTTGTTGTCGTAAAATACTTTATGAGCCGTAAAAATCCAATTGTAACTACTCCCCAATTCGTTCTTGATTTTCAAGCAATTCTCGAGAAAAAACTTGGGCGACCTGCTTCTATAAGGCAAGTTAAAAACGGCGAAAATTGGTGGATTACTGACCCACTTTTTTCGTTTGTTCAACGTGGATTACAAAAAGGTGAAACGGGTTATCGAATTGGATTTTATTATTCCCTAGAAGATGACGATTTAGCCTTTTACTTGGTTCATTCAAAACTAGTGGCAAAAATATTTAAGTCAAATACCCGTTTTGAAATACTGATTGGTGCGCTTAAAAGGACACAATACTTTCGGAATTCAGAATTTTTATACTGGAGTTCTCGAGTTGCACAAAAATCGCTTGAAAATGGGGATGAAGACATCACTATTTTTGACGTAGACAGTTTTACATCTTTTTCAAGACAACTTCGTGCTTTTGACAAACAGTATGATTTCGCAAAAGATTTGTTTCCACCCGCAATCAGTAAATTTGGTAAGAAACCTACATGGCGTGGTAATGATTTCTATGCTCTACTTGCCGAGAATTGTTCAAAGTTATCTAAGAAAAAAATCACTGAACTTTTAGAAGCCTCGTGGGAATTATTTTGTTGTTTATATCCCAGAGAACCACTTGAAAAACGAGATGCTTCACTTGCGCGAAGCCTTCGCAGTGCAAAGATTGCTCGGGAATGCGAATACAAACGAATTCAAAATATTCCTAGCGCTCGAATAATTGCCAAAAAGTGTGTTGGAGAAATTCAAGGCGCTCATATTAAACCTCATGCGTTTGGAGGTTCAGATAAAGCCTTAAATGGTTTGTGGCTTTGCCAACTTCACCATCGTGCTACTGAAGGAAAGTTACAAGGAACTCGAGAAAATGTTGAGTTCTTTATAAAATAGATTGCATTTCTTGGCTCGAGCTTAGGCTTTTGCGCTCAAACACTCGTGAAAATCCCCTCGAGCTAGGCAATCTTGAGCGACTTTCTATGTGTATAAAGGGTTGTTTGCTACAAATTTTGTGAAATCACAGGTGGTCACTTCAAAACGTCTTTCGGAAGCGCTTCAGGAACGCTCGCAGGGCAAAAGCGCTAGTGAGGGTATGTTACCAAACATCATAGAAGCCTTCAAAAATCTACCCGATAATCGGCGGGATCATCCAAACAAACGGCATAAACTGATTGACATTGTGGGGAACGTTAGCCAAGGTTAATGTCGTGAGTTCAAATCTCTCCTCCCGCTCCAAATGTAAAGTGACCCCTCGAGAAATCGGGGGTCTTTATGTTAAAGATGCTACACTGAGAATATGTCGGTTACATCGTTTCTTCAACTTGTGTCGTCTTTCATTGGCTTTTTGGGCTTCGTGTTTTTACCCTAAACGCATATTTCGATGGTCGGGGACGCACCATCTTTTCTCGGCTCGAGCTTGTGCCTTGGCTTCTTCTCGAGGTTCACGGCAGCAATTCTTTGTTTCTCGAGCTTAAATCTGAACGCCTTGAGTCTCAAATCCATAGGAGGTCGTCGTGGCAGTCAAAGCAGAACTATCTGTAGAGCAATTTTTAGAAACTCTAGTCCATCCATTAAAACCAGATATTCAAGAACTTCGTATGTTAATCCTAGCTATTGACCCTAAAATTGGTGAGGCAGTTAAATGGAATGCACCGAGCTTTTATATTGGTGAGCATTTCGCCACTATGCGCCTCAATGGAAAGCCACTTTTGCAGCTTATTCTTCATATGGGCGCAAAGAAGAATGAAATGCCTGTTGGGGTCATCCAAGACCCTAATGGCATCCTCGAGTGGCTTGGACCAGATCGTGCATGTATAAATTTCACAAGTCATGGAGCAGTTGGGTTTCACGCTGAAGCCCTTAAGCATATTCTTCAGCAGTGGGTAGTACATATTCCAGTTGTGAAAAAACGGATTGACTGAAGCATTAGTGTGTAGAATGAGGTTTCTTGGCTCGAGCCTGTGCTTTGGCTAGTTTATGCAAAGGCTTCCTTGCTGTTTTGTTAGTACATTCTGGAGCATTTGGTTTCTCGAGAGCAGCAACCGCTTGAGGTATGGTGTTTGTTTGGGTAGATTAACATAAACTGTTAAGCCAACTTACTGTAAGCTCGAATTTGAAACCCTGATTCCTCGAGTGCTTGGCGGACTGTTTTGGCTATGGTCACAGCATTGGGATTATCCCCGTGAATGCACAGTGTTTTTGGGGCGATTTCTAGCATCTTCCCTTCGAGTGTTTCAATTCGCCCCTTTGCCATTTGTACAGCTCGAATCGCGGCTAGTTCGGGGTCGTGAATACTCGAGCCATTTATGCTACGTGGTGCAAGTTGCCCTGATTCTATATACCCGCGTTCTGGGAAGGCTTCGGGGATGAATTGCAAATCGTATTCTTGGGCTGCTTGCTCGAGTTTTGAATTGGGCAATCCAACAAACGGTAAACTCGGGTCAAAATCATGGACAGCTTTGGCAATCGCTTTGGCGGTGCTTAGATTGCGAGCGGCTTGGTTGTACAGTGCGCCGTGGGCTTTGACATGGTGCAGCCTTAAGCCCTGAGCTTGTGTCATGCCCTCGAGTGCCGCAATTTGATACAGCACATCGGCATAAATCTGATTTGGTTCAAGGTTCATTTCGCGTCTGCCAAAACCAATTAAATCTGGAAAGCCCGGATGTGCGCCAATTGCTAAACCATGCTCTTCTGCCAACTCGAGGGTCTGTAAAATCATCTTTGGGTCGCCAGCATGAAACCCGCAAGCGATATTGACACTCGAGAGAAACCCAAAAAGTGCCGCATCCTGTCCAAGCGTCCAAGCTCCGTAAGATTCACCAGCATCGGCGTTTAGGTCAATGGTCATAAAAACAGGTTAAAGGGTGAAAGGGTGAAAAGGTTAAAGAAAAAACTTTTTCCTTTGATCTTTCTTGACCCTAAAGATGCACCTCGTGGGCTGGGTCGCTAACCTTCTATAAATACGCTCCATCAGCTTTTAATGCTGCCCGTAACTCGAGTGGGTTGATTTCTCGAGAACTCAAGTTTTTTTCTGCCATCCACGCGGCAGCCAGTCCAGCCGCTTCGCCCATACTGTGGCAGTTTTGTTGGACTCGAATGGCGCTTTGGGCTTCAAAGGTGGCACTGGCGCAACGTCCGGGGACAAGCACATTCTCGAGTCCTAGCGGTATCAGGCTGCGGTACGGAATTTCGTGGTACGCATCGGGTTTGAAGTACGGTAAATCGCCAGACCGTTCGTGGTAGAGCTTTTGTCCGCGTGGGGTGTGAATGTCCACAGGGTAGTGGTTGCGACAAATCGCATCGTCAAAAGTACGGCACTCGAGAATGTCGTCTAAGGTCAGCATATATTCGCCTTGGATTCGTCTGGTTTCGCGTACACCGGGGATGGCAGCGTAACTCGAGACAAAACTGTTCTCGCAACCTTCAAAGGTGCTTTTCAGAAATTTAACAAGGCGGTTAATCGCGTGTTTACCATCTATTTGCGCTCTGGATAATGTCCAAGCATCTGCGCCGTCGTTGATGTCTTCGGCGAGGCGCGGATTATTAAAAGAAATGCAGTTGGGCATTCCGGGGATACTAAAACCCTGAAAATAATCGCCGTCGCGTTCCTCGAGTACGCCTTGTTCGACAGCTTGCTTAAAGATCGGCTCGAGACTGGCGTTTTTGCCCCAGACCATCCAAAAGTGCATAAACTGCTCGGATTCTTGAATTTGTCCGTGCCTAGCTAAAAACCCGCAAAGTTTTTGACGGTCAACCCCGCCCAGAATAAAGCGTAGGCTCATGGCTTGATGTAAGCCCGTTTCGGCTTCGCCCGCCTGAAAAGGCGCTCCTGCCCGAACACTCAAATCAGCATCGCCAGTCGCATCTATAAAGGCTTTGGCTTTTAAGCGCACCAAACCGTCTTTATTATGCACAACCACACTTGTCACCCGCTCTTGCTCAAGTTCAGGGGACACAAAATGGGTGTGGTACAAAATATCCCCACCAGACTCGACCAGCATTCGCTCGAGGACGTATTTCATGCCTTCGGGGTTAAACCAATTGTCGTTATTGTGCTGGTCAGTTGCACCGTCACCTTGGGCAAACAGCCGAGTTTTAAGTTCGTTGGTCAGTCCTTGATTCAAATTTATCCCACTCGAGACGTTCCGCATTAAGGGTGTGACTTGGGCATTTGTTCCCGTTCCACCAAGGCTTCCTAGGGCTTCAACCACCAGTGTTTTCGCGCCGGCTCGAGCCGCTTTAATGGCTGCAATTGCACCTGCCGTGCCACCACCAAGAACAATCACGTCCCAAGATTGTTTTGCTTCTAAAATTTTGAGCATAAATAAGCATAACAGGCTAAACTACCAGACACTGTGAACCAATTGACCCGAGAACTAACCAAGGATGTGCAATTGCTGGTTGGCAAAATCCTTAGCCTTGAAGCCATTCCCGGTGGTATCACCAACCGCAATTACAAATTACAAGCCTCTTCTGGCACGTACATGCTGCGAGTTCCGGGCGAACGCACCGAGTTATTAGGCATAGACCGTAAGTGCGAATTTGAATGTAGCAACACCGCGCATTTGGTCGGAATTGGCGCTCAACCCGTGGCGTACTTGCAAATTCATGGGGCGCTTTTTACAAGGTATCTCGAGAATGCCGAAACACTGACCATCCCGAGAGCCAAAATGCAGCTTGAAGCAATCCTGAGTGCCTTAAAAAAAATCCATGCTGCTCCAGCTTTTCCTAAATCTTTTAGCGCCTTTGAAACCATCCGAAATTACCATCAACTT
>JBEGTV010000225.1:0-4937 GCA_041179225.1 Deinococcota bacterium
CGAAACACTGCGGGTCGTTCTAACCTCGAGTTTACGGGTGCTGGTGCTGGTACTCACCTTTATGGCGGTACTTTCAGAACTCGGTGTCAATGTCACAGCATTACTGGCGGGGGTGTCTATCCTTGGTTTAGCGGTGAGTTTTGGCGCACAAAGCATGGTCAGGGATGTCCTGAACGGATTTTTTATTCTGCTCGAGGATCAATACGGTGTGGGTGATGTGATCAAAGTTAATGCCGCTTCGGCACATGTGCTGGCTGGAAGTGTTGAAAGTCTTAATCTGCGTGTGACTGTCCTACGCGATTTAGAAGGCACAGCCCATGTTATCCCCAATGGTGAAATCAAAACTGTCAGTGTGCTTTCTAAAGATTGGGCGCGAATTGTTGCTGATGTCGAAGTTCCAAATAGCATTGCCATCGAAGAAGCTATTCACGAACTACAAAAACTGGTTGCAGAATTTTCGCACCAACCAGAGCTAAAAGAAAAATTCCTCGAGCCTCCCGAAGTTCTGGGCATCCAAGCCCTTGGCGCACAAACCACGATTCGGGTATTGATGAAAGTGCTACCCAAAGAACAATGGGCATTATCCAGAGAATGGCGTAAACATCTGCGAAACCGCCTCGATGAACTAAACTGGCAAGCCCCTCCAGCCAATCCACCTGTGACCGTACAACTGATTACCGAAGGTGGGAATCGTAGTGACTCCGAGACTCGAGCCTAAAGATATACTCAACATGATTTCATTGACCAAACCTTGATTGCTCGAGTCATCATTCTCCTTGATTGCTCGAGTCATCATTCTCCTTGATTGCTCGAGTCACCATGCTTGGGACGGCTCGAGTAACACAAAGAACGGTTTTCGTCGTAGACTGTCTAAAAAGGGGGCTTTATGACTCAACCCGCGCAGGACTTAACCATCGTTGATATTCTCAAGTATGCCGTCGAACGCGAGGCTTCGGACATCATTCTCACGGCTGGAATGCCACCGCAATACAAAATTCATGGTGAATGGGGAACAGGTGAATTCAGTAATCCATTGACTGCCCAAGAAACTCGGCGTTTGATGTACTCGATTTTGAATGAACGTCAGCAGCGCAATTTCGAGGAAAAACGCGACCTTGATATGTCATTCGCTGCTCAAGGTGTTGGTGGGCGTTTCCGTGTCAATGTGTTCTTCCAACGTGGCTCGGTTGGTGGTGTGATGCGTTTGATTCCCACCAAAACCCGTCCGATTGAAGAAATTGGTTTGCCCAAGGACATTTTAATTCAAGTCTCGAGTTTGCCTCGTGGTTTGGTACTGGTGACAGGTCCAACAGGTTCTGGTAAAAGTACCACGCTGGCTTCGATGATAGATTGGATTAACACCAATAAGAAAAAGCATATTGTCACCATTGAAGACCCAGTAGAATTTGCCCATTCGCACAAAAGCAGCATCGTTAATCAACGAGAAATTGGTCCAGATACCCAAGACTTTGAAATGGCTTTACGGGCTGTGCTGCGTCAAGCCCCAGATGTGATTCTGGTCGGGGAAATGCGTGACTTTGAAACAATTCGCAGTGCTGTAACAGCCGCCGAAACCGGACACTTGGTCATGGGAACACTGCACACCAACAGCGCCCCAGAAGCAATTGACCGTATTGTGGATGTCTTCCCCGAAGAACAACAAGAACAAATTCGGGTACAACTTGCCAATAATCTCAGTGCGATTATCACCCAACAAATGCTGCCTAAAGTCAGTGGCGATGGGCGAGTTGTGGCGTATGAAATTATGATTGCTACCCCAGCCGTCCGAGCGCTTATTCGTGAAGGTAAGTCATACCAATTAACCAGTGTGATTCAAACAGGGGCATCCTTGGGTATGATTACCATGGATGCTTGCCTAGCCGACATGTACAAAAAGAAAATGATTACATATGAACTTGGCGAATCTCGAGCTGTAGACCCCAAGGAATACACCCGTTTGGCTAAACTTGGTGAAGTTGCGCCCGGGCAGCCACGTCCACAAGGCGCTGCTCCTGCGCCACAACAACCACCTGCTAGTGGTTTTGGACGACGCTAAAGTTCTACTCAAAACAATGTGTTTATACAGGTAGAGTAACCCCTACCTGTATAATTTTTTATCATGAATAACTTTCCTCTTGATAAAACGCCTATAGCTGGTGTTGGTCGGCTCGAGCATTTCAAAAATCAACTTGGGAATGCAGATTTGCCGTTGCGTCACGTGGATGTGTGGTTGCCTGAGCGCTATGACCTCGAGCCGAATTTGCGCTGTCAGGTGTTGTACATGCACGATGCTCAGAATTTATTTGACCCTGAAATTGCTTATGGCGGTGAAACTTGGGGAATTGCTGAGACACTCACCCGTTTAAGTAAGCCTGTGATTGTGGTTGGGATTTGGAACAGTCCCGAGCGTTGGCGCGATTACTATCCTAAAATTGGGTTTGATGCGCTTAAAATAGAGTCAAAACAAAAAACCCTTGATCTGCTAGGTGGTCAACCGAATTCTGGTGTGTATGCAGATGCAATTGTTCATGACTTAAAACCTTGGGTGGATGCAAATTTTCGTACCCGCCCGTCTCGAGACGACACGTTTATGATGGGAGCAAGCATGGGTGGTTTAATTTCTTTGTACACCCTGACCAAACACCCAGAGGTTTTTGCTGGTGCGGGTTGCTTGTCCACCCATTGGTTGGCTGGCGAGAATGCAATGGTGGATGCCTTAGCCAGTCTATTAGCAAAAGCCAATCAGCATCGTTTGTACTTTGATTACGGCACAATTACACTAGACGAAGGATACGAGCCTTTTCAACAACGCATGGATAAGCACTTACAACAAGCAGGTTGGGATGAAACCCATTGCCTGACCAAGAAATTCGTGGGTGCTGCCCATAACGAAGCCGCTTGGCGTTCTAGGCTGGAGATTCCCTTAAATTTTCTCCTCACCTGATTTTATGGTTGAATTTACCCATGTTAGGCATGATTCATGCGCCCGAAGCCCCGATTTTTAAGGCATTGTTACTCTTCTCGAGCCTGATTTTAATAGGTGCGGGTTTAGTAGCGCGGTATCTCGAGCCTCGTTTTGCTAAGCGGTTGGGCTTGGTGATTCATGTGGCAGCACCTATGTTGATACTGACCAGTTTAACCGAACTTGGATTTACCGCTTGGCGAGCTTTGCTTGAACTTAATCCTTATTTGTACGGGGCATACATGACCAGTAGTCGTCATGGACAATGGGTGATGACTCGAGTTGTGGCTGTGCTGCTGCTGTGGTGGTTGTCCAGTCGTCCCCGGGTTGAATTGCAGCGTTTTACTAAAGCTAAACTAGATTTATGGTTTCATGGTATTGCTTGTTTGCTGGTGGGATTAAGTCTTTCCATGACCACCCATGTTGGGGCAACAGGCGAAGTGCTACCCGTATTCGGTGATGTTCTGCACCTGACTGCCATGACACTTTGGGTTAGCAGCGTAGCGACTTTAGCCTTGGGCAAATTTATTCCCAAAGAAGGGGCAGCCTTAGCCCAGCGAGTCTCGAGTATTGCGGCTTGGAGCGTGGCATTACTGACTTTAACAGGCTTGTATCAGAGCTTGATTAAACTTTGGTTGCCTGCGCTTCTAATTGAAACCCAGTACGGCATCACCTTAACCATTAAATTATTATTGTACGCCATAGTGCTGGCATTTGCTGGAATCAACCGTTTTTACTGGATACCGCTCATCTCGAGCCGCCCCAGTTTATTTACGGGCTTTCAAACCGCCACTCGAGTCGAACTTGCCTTACTTGCCACGGTACTGCTTGCCACAGCCACACTTGGCAGTACCGCCCCGCCAGAACGCGATGTACAACTGGTAAGCCCAGTAAATTTCAAAGAAACTAAAGGCGTTTGGACACTCAAAGCAACAGCCATCACCCCAGCCATTGGCGGACTTCGACTCGAGTTTCAGATTACAGGCAAGGACGGCTATAAACTCGAATCAGATGCTCGAATAGACATGAATTTGTCCATGCCAGCCGATGGCATGACGATTAAGCAAAGTCCAACACGGCGCAAAGATGGTTCGTATCTGCTCGAGACTCGGCTTGGAATGCCTGGAGAATGGAAAATTCTCATAAAAGTACCCGGTGCAAGTTGGCGAATCCCAATTCGGTTTAAGGATTATTAAGAGCGTCTTGATTAAGCAAAACATTAAATCACAATGATTTTTGTTGTTTCTGACACTTTTCATAACCGAGTAATTGCTATTTTCATAACCGAGTAATTGCTATTTTCATAACCGAGTAATTGCTATTTTCATAACCGAGTAATTGCTAGCCTGAATCTCGAACCGAAACTTCGGTATCGGTTTTTAATTGGGCTATGTCAGCTTCAATGGTTCTAACCGTCACACCAAGCACGGTTGCCAATTCTCTTTGCAAGGCTTTTGCACCTTGGGCTTGGGCTTCTAACATCAGGCGTTTTAAGCGGTGACTGCGAAGGGCAACCTTGCCGTGTTGATCACAAATGGCTTTGTCCGAAACACCACTACTCAGTGTCCAAGTGACTTGTAATGTGCCTTCACCACTTAAAGCAGGGAGTTCAATAACGACTGTCTCGAGGGTTTGTTGTTGCCAAGCGGCTTCTATGGCTTTGGCGTAGTAGACGTTTTTAAGCATGGTCTGCCGATGCTCAAAGGTTTCGATTTGACTAGCAAAACGCAATAAGGAAAATCGGGCAATCTCGAGGTCAGTGGCTTGTTGATGAATTAAGAAAATCGTGTAGTACAGACTTAAAGTGCCGTAATTTTTTGAGAAAATATGTTTTTCGGCTTTCGCTTGCTCTATTCTCAATTCGGCTTCGTCTTGAAATCCTGCCTTGAAATAAAGTTCGGCTGCCAGCAGTTTATCTTGAATGGTTTCAGGGCTTGCTTTTAGAAACTCTAGGCTGTCCGCGTAGCGTCCCTGT
>JBEGTV010000226.1:0-4929 GCA_041179225.1 Deinococcota bacterium
GCAAACACATCGGCTGCGCCTTCCTCAAAGACGTAGAACCGTGCTGTCTCGAGTCGCGCACCATGCCACCACTCGTGCATGATGGTACGTGCTGCTCTGGCACGAACAACCATATTCGGTGACTCGAGGTCTGCGACCACTTCTTCTAACAGCAAAATTTCGCCAAACATGGTTACGCCACGGTCAAACGGGTCAAGCGTCGCCAAGTCTTCAGGGATTCCTTCTAAGCGGCACAACCGCTTCCATCGCCGCTCTACCCGAGCCAAATCTTCTGCATCTCGAGCCAAGGTGACTGTCACCCCTCGAGCCGCTGGCAACCGCTCCGCTAACCATCCGCGCATCGTCCCTGCTACTTCTGCGGCGCTTGCGCCACGCAACAACGTATCCTTTGGGATGCGTTCATCACGGGGTAGTTGCTGTGGATTTAATCGAGGCGAGCGCTCCATACGTTGAGACTCGAGTATATCCCAGAGTTTGCCGGGGTATTTTTGTGGGTTCGGTTGCCAATCGCTGACATCTGGTCGCTCCCCAAAACCTTCACTCGGCTCGAGGTCGGGTGGGTTGCTAGTAATCCCTCGAGTCGTCGCCTGATTTTCGGTCATGGTGCGAACCGCGCTTCTACATCGGTGGTGCAATGGCGGTATGTGCTTGTCCCACCACGGGTCATCATGGCGCTTAACCGTGCCGTCAAGACTTCTGCACAAACTGGAGGTACGTTCGTCCAGCACACTGTCGTACATCCAATACGGTCGGGTCTCGAGAACATCAGGGTCGGTCATTTGGGCATATCGTCCAGCACCATAAGCAAGCTGCATGTTGGTGCGGAAAATTGTCTCAACTCTAAATCCGTTTGCTCCGCCCCATTCTCGAGCCAGTCTAGCCCCGACATTACGTTTGAAATCCTCGAGTGTCATACCGCTTTCAAGTGCCGTTTCAATTTCTTTCCAAACATCATGCACCAAGTCCAGTTGTGCTACCCCTGTCACGGTGAAGGCTTTACGGCGATTAGCAGCGCTGAGTGCTTGGTATTGGGCATCGGGCATTGGCACTTTTGCTCTAAACCAATCAAGCGCTTCTTGGTAGGCTCGAGGTTTAGCACTGACACGCCATGTCATAGGTCGTCCTGCACCGCAAGCCTACCCGCAAAATCAGCTAGGGTCAGGGCTTGGGCAAGCATCTCGCGCAGTTGCTCAGGGTTCATGTCTTTGTACTTCTCGAGCAGTGCGGAACGTAGTTCGTCGTAGTCGTTGGCGTTTTCAATAATGCTTTGAATCGCTCGCGCATCGGTCTCGAGCAACACCTCAGCAATTACACCATCGGCTATTTCGTCGGTGTACAGTTGCCCATTGGTGAACCCATCAGCAGAAAATTGCTGCGTGTTGGATTGTTTGAGGTTAAGTTTGTTGGTTGGTGTCGGTACTGGCACAGTCTCGAGCGGCTGCAAGTCATACGCTGCTAAAAGTGGGGCTGTGTCAATGTTTGCCGCTCGGAGCTTGGGAATTACATCAGCAATGATGTTTAAGGTCTCGGCACGGAGCTTGGCATCTTCGGGCGGCTCGGTGTCGTGCAGCAACCACGGTGCATCAACAGAGCCATAATTAACGCTCATCCACCATTTGAATACCTGCTCATACAAGGCAGTCTCGAGCAACGCAGTATCACTTTTGACCACGTTTGTTTCTTTGCGCTCATGGACTTCGGTAGCA
The DNA here is from genome assembly GCA_041179225.1 of Deinococcota bacterium. Taxonomy (GTDB): domain Bacteria; phylum Deinococcota; class Deinococci; order Deinococcales; family JAAFIG01; genus JAAFIG01. The sequence goes on from JBEGTV010000226.1 coordinate 1,707, forward strand.
CTTCTCGAGCCGCCTTTAACCTCGGTGGTCAAGTTCTGCCCCAGTACCGAAATAGCAATACTGACATCCATCTGGTCAATCAATGCCCGAAACCCTGTCCATGTGTTTGCCTTTGCCTCGAGGTAACTAAAATCATAGCCGTCAACGTTTTTGTCGGATGGCTGTACCATTTTAATCAATGGTTCGCGTCCAAGGTTGCGGATGCTGGTAAAGAATAGCTTGCGGTCATCTTCGGTACTGGCGTTCGGTACTTTGGCAATTTTTGTGGGTTGTCCGTGGAACTCGCTGTACCGCAAGAAGTCTCTGATGGCAAACTGCCGTGCTAAGTATGGGATGGTCAACTCCCGCACTAATCCTTCCATCCAAGGGCGTTGGCTGCCCAGTTGCAACAACAACCACTGACCATTCCCTGCGACCACATCCTTAACCCCGTCGAGGGTTTGAATCTGCCATGTCCGGGTGTCCCAACGATAGTACAAAAATTGTGGATGCCAAACCTTTAAGCGCGGTATCCATCGGCTCGAGTCAGCTTGCTCGCGCCGTTCCCAGACCAACTCTGCCACTGCTACCCCAAGCAATACCGCCCAGCGCATAAGCGCGGTTATGGTTTCTTCTGGTGCAATCACATCAAAATCTGTTTCGAGGGTTAAGGCTATTTTTTTAGCCGCTCGAGTTTCACCGCTTGGTACAAAAGTACGGGGCAAACCAAGCAGCGCTCGAGTGCGGGTGCGGAGGGTGGCACTGATGCGGTCGTCCCTTGTCATGCTGTCCGCGAGGGTCGCGGCTTGCATCATGTAGCCTTGCTCAAGTTCTTGCAGGGCGTGTCGGGCAAGCGGCACAGTCCATGTAATCGTCTGAATCGGCATGGAATCACGCAGAGGTTTTAAGTTTTCCATAAGACCTCCTTTACATCCGTCTCGAGCCAGTGCTGTACTGCTCAAGTTCATGTAGCGCCGTGAGTTTTGGCTGTTCACGGCGTAAGATTGATAACGCCAGAGCGTCTGAGCGGTCTGGGCTGCGACCGATGTTTTTCTTGATTACTTCTTTTTTCTGGACTTCGCGTTTGCCTTGTGTATCGAATCCGTACTCGACTGCCACCAACTCAGCTTCAAGCAGCGAATCGCAGGGCAGCATTCCGCCATCTTTTAACCAGTCTGCCACAGCAAACCAAAGCTGTGAACGGAGCTTCCCAAAATTTTCCGATGTTGCTTTTTCACTGGCTGCCACTGGATAGATTTCCCAACCCAGTTTCTTGAGCTCGTCGCTGTGGTTAAGCTGGTCAAAACATGACCGCCCAATTCCAATCACATCTACTTTGATTTTGACTTTTTCGTGTGTCATTGCCAGTTGCTTAACACTGGCAATGACCGCATTTGCAAGTTGAATACCATCGTGGTTCTTAAAGGTTTCTATCGGATACGCCAGCCAGCCACGCCGCATGGCTAAACCGCTTGCATCCTCGCCAAACAACGCAGGGTCTACACCAACATCTAAGCCACTTGGCGGCTGTACTGGATTCTCGAGCCATTCTCTATACCGCTCGAGTGCTGTCTCGAGTAAAGCCAAGGGAATAACTGCATTGCTCCCTTGGCTGGGGAAGTTGCCATCTACCCGAACTTCATACAAGGCACTTTTTTCGCCCCACTCGAGTCTCTTTTCAGCAATCCATTCGGCGGTCGCTAACCCCGGACGCGGTTTGCCTTTGCCCGTGACATTTGGGGTACTGGCACTCGAGACGGTAATAGTTTTGTAAAATTGGCGTTTGGTATGGAATGCCGCATAGAACTCGCCACTTAATTTGGTCGGGTTGCCAAGCATCAGCACTCGAGCGCCACCAGCCCGGTTGCCTTCTATGGCTTCAAATATCTCTTCTGGTATGCCCGAGGCTTCATCGGCAATAAACAACACATTGCGTCCAGAGATACCCGCCATTCGCTCCGGTTCGTTGGTGCTAAAACCAACAATCTCGCGTCCATCCTCAAACCGCACACCAGTTTCAGGACTACGGCTAAGTGTTGCGCCCAATTCAAACCGTGCCGCGTGGTAAAGCGTTGTGATTTCGCGCCAAAGGATACTTTTGATTTGCCGAGCGCTGGCGCTAGTCATGATAACTCGAGCTTCAGGAAAACAAATCACGAACCAATAGGCTGTGACTGCTGCAAATTTTGACTTACCCGTTTTATGTCCAGATTTTATAGCAACTCGAGGATGGTCGCGTACTGCTGCTGCTGCCTCGCGCTGTAAGCTCCAAAGGTCTAACCCAAAAACATCTCGAGCAAAATGTTCGGGATGTTCACGCCAACGTTTTAGAATCGCCTTGTTCGCCTCACTCGTCGTCGAACGGCTCATTGTTCACCAAATCCGCCAAACTGGTAATGCTGACCTTGCCAGATAACTGCACCTTCTGGGTGTTCATCCCCAGCGTCTCGCGCTCGAGATTTGTTGCGAATTTCAAAATGCTCACGACATCTGATGCGGTTAGCTGTGCATCACGGAGTTGGCTTAACCCTCGAGCCGCAATACCTCTGGCTGCCTGTGCCATCTGCAAATGGCTGGTCTGAATCGCATCAATGTCACGCAGTGCCAAGTCTCGTTTTACACTGCCAACTTCCCGCCATGCCTCATCGCGTAACGCCACCCAGTTTTCTTCGCTGCATACACGCTCGAGGGTTCGTTCAGATGCTCCCGTGATTGTGGCGGCAATCTGTTTTAGGCTCATTCGGTCAACAATGTAGGCTCGTCGCTGCTGTTGATACTTGTATCCGTTTCGGTCTGTGGCTCGAGGAGTCCGTTTTTTGGTTGCCATACGAGCTCCTTTTGCCTTTGCTGTACAGCTAATGCCCGTGCGGGCGCTGGACTCGAGTCAGGGAATCGAACCCCGTACTGCGCCCATTCTCGAGATAAGGCAGCTTGTAGGCTGCCATTGGTTTAGGTGGCTGGTGAAAATTCGACGTAGTATTCCTCGCCAGGTGAAAAAGCATCATTTGCTAATGAGGTCGCCATTAGGACAATATTGCCTTGAGGCGTTGCACGGTAGAATCTCCCGTTTTCGCTTTGTGGGTCAGGGTCGTGAACAGGGCTAAACTTGAATTCAGTTTGATGAAGTATCTCTCCATCTTTTTCCTTTTTACCCCATACTGAAATCCCTGCCGAATCGCACTTGAATTTTGCTCGAATCTTGGTCATGACTTGCTCCTTAATAATGAATTGGGGCGGCATGATG
>JBEGTV010000227.1:0-4906 GCA_041179225.1 Deinococcota bacterium
GGTTCACTTACCAGAATTTGATTGTTATACGCATGGCGAAACGTATCTCGAGGCAGTCAAAATGGGTGAAGAGGCTTTGGAAATGCTAGTTGAGGATATGACCGAGCATCATGAAACTTTGCCCTTACCTAACCGTTTTAATTCCGATGAGATGTACAAAGGTGTTGCATGAAAGGACTGATTCTGTCTGGCGGCAAAGGCACACGCCTACGCCCATTAACCCATACTCGAGCCAAGCAACTCGTACCGATTGCCAATAAAGCCAACATTGATTACTGCGTTGAAGATATTGTGCGGGCTGGTGTGACCGAGATTGGCATTATCATTAGCCCAGAAACAGGTGAGGAAGTCAAAACTCACCTTGGCGACGGCTCGAGACTCGGGGCAAAAATTACTTATATTCCCCAAGATCGCCCTGGTGGACTGGCACACGCGGTCAAAATCGCCCAGCCTTACCTTAGGTCTGACCCATTTATCATGTACCTTGGCGATAACCTGCTTGATGGTGGTATTGGGCATATGCTCGAGAAATTCAATGCTGGCGGAGTCGAAGCCTGTATTTTACTGACCAAAGTCCCCAACCCAAGCAGTTTTGGTGTGGCGGTGCGTGACATAACTGGTAAAATTGTGCGCCTTGTCGAGAAACCCAAAGAATTTATCTCTGACCTCGCGTTGGTTGGTGTGTACCTGTTCACCCCAAAAATCCATGAAATCATTGCCAACCTCAAACCCTCGGCTCGAGGCGAACTCGAGATTACCGAAGCGATTCAACAACTTCTTGAGGCTGGGTTTAACGTCAATGCCGAAGAGGTACGAGGCTACTGGAAAGACACTGGAAACGCTGCTGACTTGCTTGATGCCAACCGCCTAGTCCTCTCGAGAATTGAGCGGGAAGTCTTAGGTCAAGTCGAAAACTCTGAAATAGTTGGTGAAGTGCAAATTGCGGCTGGTGCAAGCATTAAAAACTCGCGTTTGCGTGGACCAATCAGTATTGCGGCTGGCGCAGTCATCGAAAATGCTTATGTTGGACCGTACACCAGCATCGGCGAGAACGCCGTGGTTAAAAACTGTGAACTCGAGTACAGCATTTTAATGCAAGGAGCTAGGCTTGAAGGTATTGCACGGCGGGTAGACTCAAGCATCCTCGGCGAGGAAGTGCGGGTTCTTGGCGAAGCAGACCGCAAGAATACTGTGCAATTCTTTCTCGGTGATCGAAGCACCGTAAAAATATAAAATATCTGGTAAAGTCCATACCATAATGGATACCTCAGCAATCAAATTCGGCACAGATGGTTGGCGGGCTTTAATCGCACAGGATTTTACCACTGCTCATGTGGCGCTTGTGGCACAAGCCCATGCCCAATACCTAAAAAAACAAGCCTCGCCTCGAGTCGTGATCGGGTACGACACCCGCTTTGCAGGAAGATTATTTGCCTTAACTGTGGCGCAAGTCATGGCAGCCAACGGACTCGAAGTGTTTTTGTGCCAAGATTTCGTACCTACGCCTGTATTATCCCATGCAGTTGTCACCCAAGCCGCATCCGGTGGTGTGATGCTGACAGCTTCGCACAATCCAGCCGCATATAACGGCTATAAAGTTAAAGGAGCTTACGGCGGTAGCGCCACTCCAAGCATTGTTGCTGCTATCGAACACGAATTAACTCAACTCGAGCCAACACCAGACTTTGACCCCAAACGCCACCCGATTCAGACCCTCGAGCCTAGCCAAGCCTATTTTGCCAGTCTTACCAAACTGCTTGACCTCGAGACCCTGCGCCAATTTACTGGAACACTGTTTCACGATGCAATGGGCGGCGCGGGTTGTGGCTACCTCGAAGCCTTTATGCAGTTTGCCAACCTACCGATTCGGGTCGAAAATATTCGCGGTATTCCAGACCCCATGTTTTACGGAGTCAACCCCGAACCGATTCCACAAAACTTAAGTGCCTTAATGCAGCGCATGACCAACGAACCCGCCTCGAGTGTGGCTACGATCACCGATGGCGATGCTGACCGAGTAGGCGCAGTGCTACCAGGTGGCGCATTTTTTAGCAGCCACCAAATCTTTTGTGTACTCCTCGATCATCTTTACCAAAAGGGGTTGCGTGGCAGGGTGATTAAGACAGTTTCTACCACCCAGTTAATTGAACCCTTAAGTAAAAACCGAGGTTTAGAAGTGCTTGAGACCCCAGTTGGTTTTAAGTACATCACCGATGCAATGCTCGAGGGTAAAGTGTTAATTGGTGGTGAGGAATCTGGTGGGCTTGGCGTGATTGGGCATATCCCAGAACGCGATGGATTACTGAATTCACTACTACTGCTCGAGGCTGTTGCCACCCAAAATAAGGGTCTTGCCGAAATATTTGCCAACCTTGAAACTGAAGCTGGCATCAAACACCATTATGACCGAGTTGATTTACACCTCAGTAGCACCATCAGCCGAACTGAACTCGAGACTAAACTCGAGGCGCATCATAATTTCGCAGGCTATCAGATTCTCAAGCGCTCAAATAAAGATGGTATCAAACTGCATCTCGAGAATCACACATGGGTACTCTTTCGACCATCTGGTACAGAACCCGTGTTGCGACTCTACTGCGAAGCCCCAGACAAAGAGCTTGTGACTCAAATCCTCGAGACGGCTGTACGAATCTTCACAAACAACTCAGGAACTCAGGGTTAAATACGGTCTGCGAGGCGACCCATGACATGGCAAGAAGTGATCAATCACCCCAGTTTGCAAGACCTACCGTACAGGATCGAACCATGAAATTCGTACCTGTTGTTCTTGCCGGTGGTAGCGGCGAACGCTTCTGGCCCTTATCCAGAAAAGCCAAACCCAAGCAATTTCTGAGTTTAGATGGTAGCGGACGCAGTTTATTACAAGCCACAACCGACCGCCTCGAGTCTTTAGCTGATGGCTTAGACGGCATTCATATTGTCACAGGGCAAATGCACCGCGCCTTAATTCTCGAGCAACTGCCGGAACTACCACTCGAGAATTTAATTGTTGAACCACAAGCCAAAGATACTGCCGCCGCTATTCTGTTGGCAACCCTACGAATTGCTAAAAGCCACGGGCAAGACACGATTATCGGAATTTTTCCATCTGACCATAACATCGGTAACGCCCTCGAGTTCCAAAACACGATTCGCCGTGCTATTGAAGTTGCCACTAACAACGAAGCAATTGTTACACTTGGCATGAACCCCACTTTCCCAAGCACTGGCTACGGCTACATTGAAGCAGCAGGAGGACAAGAAGCCCAAACTGTTAAACGCTTTGTCGAAAAACCAGACCTCGAGACCGCCGAAAGCTACCTAGCACGCGGCGGATTTTACTGGAACGGCGGCATGTTCATTTTCCAAGCCAAAGTGATGCTAGCAGCCTTCTCGAGTCACGCGCCAGATATACTGGGTTTACTCGAGCCTGCGGGCAACAACAAAGAACTTAAGGTTGCTTTTGAAAACCTACGCAAAGTCAGCATAGACTATGCTATTCTCGAGCCGAGCAGTTTAGAAGGGCGGGTAATGGTGATTCCCGCGAGTTTTGAATGGGATGACTTAGGAGATTGGAATGCTTTGGCGCGGCTTTTGCAAGGTAATAATCCGAATCTCGAGGTTGGAACGCATGTGGGGTTGGATACTTCTGGGGCGATTATGTACACCACAACAGGTGAGGATCTGATTGTGACACTAGGACTCGAGGATGTGCTGATAGTACGAGATGGAGCAGTGACTTTAGTGGCACATAAAGGTCGGACACAGGATATTAAAAAATTGATTGAACGGCTTAAAAGTGAGCCGCAATTGGCGCATTTTATTTAGAAGATAAATAGGCTTAAACAAAGTCGGTCTAACCTTATAAGGTGGTTTAACCACACAGGGTTTTACGAAAGATAGCTAGGCAGTTTTTTGGTCACAATAATTTTGAAAACCCAAACAATCCTAAAATATCTCATTTCATAAGGTAAAGAAAAGCAAAAATTGCGCTATACAAAGCTAAAAGCATGAAAATCAAAAACATTCTAAACTATTGAGTCGAGAAAAAAGCAAATAATCCCATTCTATATTGGTTTTTATGCAGACAAATACTTTCAAAAATACAATGTGGCTCGGTCTAGCTTATGGAATTCGGATGGGTTTCCAAGCTGCCGTTTTCGTACTACTTGCTCGCGCATTAGGTGTGCAGTCGTTTGGGGTATTAGCGGCGGCAATTGCCGCCGCTAATATCATTGCACCCATAGTTGAATATGGGGCATATAATTTATCTGTAAGCGATATTGTTGCAGGGTCTCCCGTGATGCAAGCACTAGGGGTAAGTTTAGTGCTTTCGGTTTTTCTGCTGCCTATAAATTTACTTCTACTCAGCTTAATCAAAGTTTTTCTAATACCTCAAGTCCCTTGGACTATTGTTTTTTGTGTTGGGTTAGTGGTTTTTGTTGGTAATAGAATGATCACACTTGCAAATACAATTCATATTGCCCAAGGTGAATTATGGCGTAATGCAGTAGTTGAAACAAGTAATGCAGTTAGTTTAGTTATTGCGGTACTTCTGTTTATGTATTTTCGATTAAGTATCGAAACTTGGGTTACTTTTTGGCTTTTTCAATCATTTGTTGTGGGTGGTTTTGCATTAATATGGGTTAGTAAGAGGTTTGGTAAGATTATTTGGGATTTCAATAAAATTAAAGATCGACTACACAAAGGGATTTTTTTTGCAATCAATGGCACTGCTACTAGTATATACGGAGATTTAGATAAAACCTTACTTGCTCGTCTGTCAACAATAGAAGCAGTAGGGGTTTTCACCAGCTCTCATCGTTTAATTGCACTTGCTGGCGTACCACTTGCAGCATTTATTGGGGCTATATATCCTAAATTTTTTATTGTTGGGAATCAAAGT
>JBEGTV010000228.1:0-4877 GCA_041179225.1 Deinococcota bacterium
TACCAGAAGCCAAAGACAGAGGTTATATAGACATTGCCATTGACATCATGAATAGCCTAGCAAACCTCTATTATATTCAAGGGCAATATGGTGAAGCCCTTAGTTTACTAAGCGATTCGGCTGCAATGGCTCGAGATTTTCAACTTATTTCTCAAGAGGTAAAAATCCTCAACAATACAGCCCAGATTTTCATGCAGCTTGGAGATCACCAAGGCGCACTTGACCATTTAATTCAGCTACAATCAAAACTGATTGGACTGCCAGAAGATAAACGCAATGAATCATCATATTTACTCAGTATCTCCAAACTCTATCAGCAGCTTGGCGATAACAACAGCAGTTTAAGTTGTTTGAATGAAGCACTCGAATATGCAAAAAAGCAAAAAGATTCAAAAATTCTGGCGGCTGTTCAAAATAATTTGGCTGACCTGCACCTTAGATGTGGCGAGTATGACTTAGCAGAAAAGATGTTCTTATCTTCATTAAAACTAGCTGAGCTATCTGGGCATGTCCCGTATTTAATTGATAATCTTGATGGTTTAGGAGAGCTACTATATCACCGTAAAGATTTTTGTGGAGCAATTAAAAAACACCAAAAAGCCTTACAATTATCTCAGCAAAGTGGTCATGGAGAAGGGATCATTGATGCGCTTATTCATATTGGAAAAAACCAGTTAGCCCTTGAACAACTCGAAACTGCTCAAGATAGCCTGCAAAGTGCATTGGCGTTAGCCCAAGCGGCAAGTCGCAAAACTACATTAGCAGAAACCCATAAATTACTGTCAGACTCTTACAAAAAACTATTTGAATTTGATAAAGCACTAGAACATTTTGAGGCGTATCAAAGTGTTTGCGAACAGATTCACCTTGATGAAAATGGACATAAAAATACAATTTTTCAGGCTCGACTTACCCTCGAGCGAACCCGAATGACTCGAAAAATAAATCAACAAGTTTTAGCTGAAACACAACATCAAATTGCAACTCGTACAAAAGAGTTAGAGCTTTTTCAGCGCGAACTCGTCACAGTTATGGCAAATGCCATTGAATATCCAACAGACCCCACAGGTGAGCATTCTTATCGAGTTTCAGAGTATGCTGCCCGAATCGCAATTGCCCTAGATTGGTCGGCTGAAGACTCAGAGCAGTTACGACTTGCAACGCAACTCCATGACCTAGGAAAAATCGGGATTTCATCGGCTATTCGTGAAAATAAAGGTAAATTAACTCCTGAAGAGTACAAAATCGTACAAGCCCATCCGAAAATCGCGGAGCATTTACTGCAAGGAGTAGAGTCTAAGCTGCTAAAGTTAATTTCAAAAATTGCAATTTCACATCATGAACGGTGGGATGGTTTAGGATACCCAAATGGATTACGTGGCGAAGATATTTTTATTGGCGCACGAATCGTGGCTGTAGCTGAAACATATGACCTTTTAACAAGAGGCAGTAGCTATCAAGAATCCCTAGACTACCATGCTGCACTAGAAGAAATTGAAAAACAAAGTGGAAAACAATTCGACCCTTCAATAGTCAAAGCTGCGCTGGCTGTTTTTCGTTAGAGCCTTTGAAAGAATAAAAAGTTATCCTAAGAACAAGCAGGCGACTTCTTACTCACGCTCACAAACGCGCACCTGACGGGCATAGTCGCAAACCATGTGTCTAACCAAACAACAAAACAAGATTGGGCTAAACCTAAAAAATGGTCACGGAAGCCACGAGTTCTGATAATTGCAAACCCATGTTAGCTGCCGCACCAGAAGCAACTTCTAAGCCGACCCAAATTTTACCAGCATTCACGCCATCACGCAGCACACTACTGGCATCATCAAAAGCAAAAGCTCGTTTTGCCCCAGTCGAAGCAAGACTTAAAGCACTTGAATTAATTTTTATTTGCCCAGCTTTAGGGCAGATAATAAAATCTGTGTAGCTAGTACAATTACCATCTAAACTTGGATTGGTGGTTCGGGCATGTAGAAAAACATTGACATCAGCAAAAACATTACTGGCATTGGCTTTGCCTTCGAGCTTAACACTGCTGATATTGATTGGAGGTTGATTAAAAACACTTGGATTTTTAGGGTAAATAACATTGCCATTGGTATAGGCAACAAGTGGAATAGTCAGGTTGAGATTATCCAGTGATAGACGCAAAGGCAACGCTCCGCAACCCACCAGAACCAAACCGACCAGTAAAATAAAGAACCGTTTCATAGGTCTGAATTGTATCATTTGCATTTAAATACCTGCCACACCTTTAGCACAGTCAAAAATTGCGGCATCACCACTCGAGACGCTGGGTTCGTATTACCACTCGAGACGCTGGGTTCGTATTACCACTCGAGACGCTGCTTAGACCAACCACTGGAGTTCAAAAAATTTGCCACAGCACTGCCGGTTGGCACAAGTGCATTGCAGGCAACCCTGAGTTCATCAGATAAATTCATCTCGAGAACAGGTAAGTAATTTTGCAGTTGTTCTATAGTACGCGGTCCAATAATGGGGGCTGTTACACCCGCTTGGTCTTTGACCCACAAGACCGCCAATTGCACAGGGTCATAGCCATATTCCCGAGCTAAAGCCACAAACTGATTACCAATAGCGACAGATTTTTGATTGACCCGATCTGCGTAAATTCCGCCACGCAACACCGCCCTTGAATCCGCACTTGGGTTTTGGTAACGCCCTGCCAGCATTCCCATTGCCAGAGGCGACCACGGCAAAATAGCCAGATTGTATTTTTGTGCCATTGGCAAAAGCTCGTTTTCGATACGACGGTCAAGTAAATTGTACGGTGGTTGCTCCGAAACAAACTGCACCCAATTTTTATTTTGTGCCAAATGTATTCCCTCGAGAATCCGCCAAGTCGGAGCAGTACTGCACCCGATATAACGCACCCAACCACGCTGTACCAAATCATTGAGTGCCGAAAGGGTTTCCTCGAGCGGCGTTTCATCTAGTCGGTGCAACTGGTACAAATCAATATACTCTGTGCCTAAGCGCTTTAGGCTGTCCTCGCAGGCTTTAAGAATATGTTTTCTCGAGTTTCCACAGTCATTTGCGCCAGTCCCTGTCGGATAATGCACTTTTGTAGCAATCATGGCTTGGTCGCGGCGCTTTAATTGTTTTAAGGTCTGCCCGAGAATCCGTTCGGCTTCGCCGTTTTTATAACTGTTGCTGGTGTCAAATAAATTGATTCCCGCATCCAGTGCCACACCCACCATTTGCGCCGACTCGAGTTCGGAAGTCGGATTGAGGAAATTATCTGTTCCCAAAGCCAGAGGAGCAATCCGAACGCCAGTACGCCCAAAAGCACGGTAATTCATGGTTTTAGTATTGCATTAAAAGCGCTGCCACCCGCTTTTCAGTAAATTCACCTTTCATCAGTTCTTGTCCACTCGAGCCAACCAGCACTGGAATTTCAAAAGCATACAGCGCCATGCCTTGGGGGTTCTCGAGAATGTTAATTTCGGTGTACTCGAGCTTGGCTGTTTTTAACATGGCTTTGGCTTTATCACACAGTCCACAATTTGGTTTTGAATATAAGATAAGTTCACGCATGGGCATTTAACCAGTTCACGCATGGGCATTTAACCAGTTCACGCATGGGCTGCATGGCTCGAGGCGGGATTATCATGAACCCCAGCCATCAACAAGCCCAATTTTTCTTCGGTGGCTTCTTTTTGCAGCATCTCACCAACAATTTCACCTTCGTACATCACCAAAATTCGGTCTGATAAACTCATCACTTCGCCAAGGTCGGCGCTGACCAATAACACCCCTAAGCCTTTATCCCGAGCTTGCACAATGCTGGTGTGAATAAATTCGATTGCACCGATGTCTACACCACGGGTCGGTTGCGAAGCCACAAGTATTTTTGGGTCACGGGTCATTTCGCGTGCCACAATAATTTTTTGGGCATTACCACCACTGTAACTTTTGGCTGGATTTTCTATACTTCGCGGACGAACATCAAATTCTTCAATTAACGCTCGAGCATTCTTTTCTATTGCATCAAATTTTAGCAGCCCAAGCGCCCCGCAAAATTCATCGGTAAAATGATCGCCTAAAATCAGGTTTTCTTGGGTGCTGTATTCCACCACCAAACCACGTTCGTTACGGTCTTCTGGGATGTGCGAAACACCCGCCATTCGCACCGCTCGAGCCTCGGCTTTGACAGCTTTGCCCGTATACAAAATTTGCCCAGCGTAATGTTCTAAACCTGTGATGGCTTCCACAAGTTGCGATTGACCGTTGCCCTCGACTCCAGCAATACCGACAATTTCGCCTGCATGAACCGTAAAAGAAACATTATTGACTTTCGGGATTTCGCCTTTGTGTCCAACCGTCACACCTTTTAGCTCGAGCGCCGCGCCACTTGGGTTACTTTCGGCTTTTTTGACTTGTAGCACCACTTCGCGCCCAACCATCATGTTGGCAATTTGTGGCGGGGTAATGCCCGGGGTTGGCACAGTCCCAATCATTTTGCCATTTCGCATCACCGAAATTCGGTCAGACACTTCGATCACTTCACGTAGCTTATGCGAAATAAAAATCACTGCATTGCCGTCGTGGGCGTACTGCTGCAAGAACTTAAAAAGCTCCTCGGTCTCGAGTGGCGTTAAAACAGCCGTGGGTTCATCCAGCACCAGAATACTGCTCTCACGGTAAAGCATTTTTAGAATCTCGACTTTTTGTTGTAAACCCACAGGCAACTCTTCGATTAAATCGTCTGGCGAGAGTTCAAAATTAAATTGTTTAATCAGCTTATCCACTTTTTTGCGTGCCGCTACAAAATCCACACTAAACTTAGACCCCGGCTCGAGACCAAGAATAATATTTTCGGTCACAGAAAGCGGCTCTACCAACATAAAATG
>JBEGTV010000229.1:0-4868 GCA_041179225.1 Deinococcota bacterium
CTCACATGGCTGGTGAGAAGATGATATTCTGCTGACAAGGAGCAATCCCAAAAGTTATGCAAAGTATCCCTTTCAGCCGTTTGGCTGTGAAAAATTCCCCAAAGGAGCCATCATGGATCAATTACTTATTGGTCTGCTTTTTGGCATTCTTGTCGGGGCTGGAGTCATTTACGCCGTTCTCAATGCGAATTTCAAGCGCACCCTCGAGACTCGGAGCAATGCTGACACGGAAATTCGTGAAGCCGCGCAACGTGAAGCCGAAACCATCCGACGTGAAGCCGAAGCAGTTAAATTACAAGCCACCTCCCTTAAAGCCCAAGCTGAGTCTGATGCAGTGCGAATTAAACAAGAGGTTGAATTACGCGCTCGAGACGAGGCATTGGCATTTCAGAACAAGCTAGAATCTGAACTTAGAACAAAATTTGAACTCGAGTCTACTCGAGAACGTGAAGTTATTAAAGCTGACCGCGAAACCATCAAAGCAGACCGCGACGGCTTAAAATCCGAACGAGACGGTCTGCGTTCCGAACGCGAAGAACTGCGCTTAGAATCGGAGCGTTTATCGAGACGTGGCGAACAAATGGACATTCGCGCCAGTAAACTCGACCAACTCGAGGAAACGCTGGATAGCGACAAGAAACGTAACAGCGAATTACAGGTCAGTTTAGAACAAAAAATCCATGAATCTGAGTTAAAACTCTACGAAGTCGCCCAACTGACCCGCGAAGAAGCCGCCAAACAAATTTTAGAAAAACTAGACGACGAACTCGAGGAAGAAAAAGTGGTGCGGATTCGCACGATGATGAACCGAGTAAACTTAGATGTCAAACGCCAAACCCAAAGTATTATCGCCCAAGCCATTCAGCGCAGCGCCTCGGAAACCACGGCTCAGATTAGTGTTAGCGTCGTGCCGATTCCGTCGGACGCGATGAAAGGCAGAATCATTGGGCGTGAAGGACGCAACATCAGGGCATTTGAAGCCTTAACTGGCGTAGACCTGATTATAGATGACACCCCAGAAGCCGTGATTTTAAGCAGCTTTAACCCTATTCGCCGTGAAGTTGCCGTCAAAGCCCTCGAGCAGTTGGTCGGTGACGGACGAATCCACCCAACCCGCATCGAAGAAGTGGTACAAAAAGCCCAAGACGAAATGAAAACCTACATTCTCGAGCGTGGCGAAGAAGCCGCCATCGAAGCCAATGTGGTTGGACTTAAACCCGGACTACTGCAACTGATGGGCAGAATGCACTTTCGCACCAGTTACGCCCAAAATGTCCTCAAGCACAGCATTCAAGTCGCTCACCTGACAGGCATTATGGCAGCCGAACTTGGCTTAGATGCTGTCATGGCACGACGGGCTGGACTTCTGCACGACATTGGCAAAAGCATTGACCGTGAAATCGAAGGGACGCACGTAGACATTGGTATCACCCTCGCTAAGCGCTTTGGCGAACCGTTTGAAGTGATAGACGCAATTGCCCACCACCACGACCCAGAAAATGGCGAAACGGTTTACAGTGTGCTGGCAGCCGCCGCCGATGCAATTAGTGCCGCCCGTCCCGGCGCAAGGCGTGAAGACTTAGAGACTTATGTCAAGCGTTTACAACAACTCGAGACAATCGCCGTGTCTTTCCCCGGTGTGGAAAATGCCTTTGCAATACAAGCCGGACGTGAAGTACGCGTGATTGTTCAACCTGACAAAGTATCGGACAGCAAAGCCACAATGTTGGCTCGAGAAATTGCCACGCGAATCGAACAAGACATGGAATACCCCGGACAAGTGCAAGTGACCGTGGTACGCGAAATGCGTTCAGTCGAATACGCAAGGTAATAATGCTCCCAGAGATTCTTCAACCCCTCGAGCATATACTCGAGGGGTTTTTGATAGAAGAAATTACCATTGGTCAATCAGGAGCAGGTGTTTGGCGTACTACTCGAGACTCCACCCATTGGTTTGTCAAAGCTCAAAAGAACACTGTTGAACTCGAGATTGAAGCAAATAAAATCCGTTGGTTTGCAGTTCAAAACTTACAAGTTCCAAACCTGATTGATTATTTTAATTTGAACAACACTGCCTTTTTAATCACCGAAGCGCTGAAAGGCACTGATGCCAGTCAAACAAGCAACCCGAAAGCCACAACCATTGCCTTAGCCCACTGCCTGCACCATTTGCACAACCTTGAGATTAAAAATTGCCCATTTGACCGAACCCTTAACACAACCCTTGAATTGGCAAAACAAAATCTAATCAAAGGTCTAGTAGATGAGACTGATTTTGACCCTGTGCGTTTTGGAACTTCTGCTTTTCTTGTTTATCAGCAATTGCTCGAGAAGCGCCCAAAGTTTGAGGATTTAGTGCTAACACATGGAGATTTTTGCTTACCGAACATCATTCTCGAGCAGAACAAAGTAACAGGTTTAATTGACCTCGGACGAGCGGGTGTAGCAGACCGTTACCAAGACATTGCTTTAATCCTTCGCAGCTTAACCAGCGAACTAAACCCAGAATTTAACGATTGCCGTGATATTTTTGCTCAAGAATACGGAATTGACCTTGAAACCGATAAACTCGAGTATTACCAAATGCTAGACGAATTCTTTTAACGCCCCTTTAAGATAGTTTCAGTAAATCACGAGTGGTGACTCGAGGGTATTACTTTTATCTAAGCGGAGATTGCCGAAAAGTTGTTCCCAAAGTCGCCCCATCTTCCCTCGAGATAAGTGTGACCTGCACATCAAAACCAAGTGCATCAGCCACATCAGTAATGCTTTTTAACTCGAGATTCTGGGCTTTTTCTAAGGTGCTGACCCGCCCATGTGTAGTGCCAAGACTACGCGCCAATTCGCGCTTACCAATGTCACGGGTTTTACGGGCATCCTCGAGCAACGCCCCAATTTTAGATTCCATGTAGCCTTGCTCAACCATCTCGAGTAAGTCCCGAGGGTCTTCTTCTGGGAGGTTAATTGGAGTTTTTGGAATGATAATGTCATCTCTTCGCATAAGAACTCTTTCTAAGGCAGCTTTTCTAGCTTCACGATTTACTTGTGTCATAACTGATTACTCCTTTCATCCAAATGGGAAAAATTGGAATGTTGTTTTCATAAGCCTCAAGAATATAGGCGGTGTCGCTTAACAAATCTGCATTTGCCTCTTTATCTGGTTTGCATTCAGCATGGCATATCATGAAATCATCTTTGCCTCCACGAAAAAAATAGGCTCTTGCACCTCCTTTTTGACCACCTCGAGAATGCGATTTAAGTTCATAAATGGGCGAACTATGCAGTTTCTTAGCAAAACCACAATCCAAACCAAGTGCTTTTAAGGCTGCGACCATTTTGCCTAGTTCCAAAAGTGCGTCCAATTGCTTTTCACGACGCATTTGGATTAAATCTTCAACCAACAAAGGATGTTTGGCATCGAGTCTATCAGGATCAAAAGGGTATCGAATTCGCGCCACATTCAGAATTTTAGAGTGTCCATATAGATTTGTCAATGAATCATGCCGCAACATTTGCATAACTGCTGCGGCACATACGAGAAATCCTTTTTTTATGCTCGAGAAAACGGTATTTGCAATTCAATCCGAAAAACACCTTCACTGACAACTTCATAGACTTGTCGGGTCACACCTCTGGAAACAAAACCTTGTTCCTCAATCCATGAAAATAAGAATGTCATTGCTTGAGTCATTTCTTCATCTGCATAATGCCCAACGTACTCGAGGCAAGCTGCTTCTGACACTGACTCGAGGGTTTTTACTGTTGCTAACGTAAAATCTCGAACTTCTTTAATTGGATAAATTAACTCAGGAATAGGATATTCATTAGTTGAATGCCAGAAAATACTATGCGGAAAAGCCTGTTCAGGCTCGAGAAGTGGCTTTAAGTCTTGAGCAAAACATTCAATGAGTTTAGAAATGTCCTGCCCACCTTCTGGAAATTGCTGTACTAAACTTATATTCTGGAGCGAAGCCACCAATTGGCTAGGTAAGGACTTAATCTCAACTTGAAACATGATTTTCTCCTTGGAACAACTGAGTAAGTACGCCTTGAGCCGAGCCAAACGTGCTTGTTCGGCTAAAATTCGCTGCTCGAGAACCATTTTTTGTTGCTGCAAGACAGGCTCAAGAACTGGTTCTTCAATTAAGGACTTAATCTCCTCGAGTGTAAAACCCAAGTCTTTGAAAACCAGAATTTTTTGCAGCACAAGGATTTGTTGACTACTATATTCGCGGTAAGCAGTTACTGAATCCACTCGAGATGGTTTCAATAAACCAATGGAATCATAATGCCGCAGCATTCGCGGACTGATACAACAGATATGGGCAAGTTCGGATATTTTCATGAGCGCTCGAGACTCAGTAAACACCTTGACATATTGTTAAAGTCAAGTGCTTTGCAAGAATTTTTGTACACCATCCTCGAGACTGATTTCTTGGGTATCCACGGCTTGTAGGTACTGCTGCAAAAACCTGACCAGAAAACCTCTGCCATGAACAAACTCGAGCCTGAGCAAATGCCCCAATGCTCCGATTTCTTCAACATAATCGTCGCTAAAATTTGCTAAGGCAGCTACAAAATCGTAATTCACAAACCTTTGTTCGAGATTCCAAACTTCACGCTTGGTCAGAATCGCATATTGGGCTTCTAGTCGTCCACCAAGTGGTAAACCAGCCGACTCGAGACTATACAATGTGCGGTTATCCCAGTTTTTTGTAAACCATTTGTGATTGTGTCCACGAACAATAAAAAGCTCGGTTGTATCAGCAAACATTTCGCGGAGGTCGTCGCTGCTCGAGTGGGCAAAAATACTCTCAGATAGGCTTCTGGCTGTGGCATGGGTAATCAGTAAATCTGGGCGAAATAAA
>JBEGTV010000230.1:0-4865 GCA_041179225.1 Deinococcota bacterium
GAACCAGAAGTGTTACCTCCGCCCCTACCAGACTTGACCTCTGCACCTGTAGCGGCTGACGAAGCTGCCCTTGACCTCGAGCCAGAAGTTGCGGTTGCACCTGTAGTTGCACCAGTTGTGGCTGCCCTTGATTCTACTTTGGATGGTTCAGTCAACCCCAAAGCCACAATGGAAACACCGATTAGTAATGCCCCACGAGTGGCTCGTTTGATTCCCAGAAATCTAGGCGCAAACAGTGGCGACGGTTATGTGATGCACTCCGAACGCATGGTGGTCGGACGCTTTGACCCCAGCGCTGGACCAGTGGACATAGATTTATCAGGCGGACAAGGCGAAAATTATATCTCACGCCGCCATGCCGAAGTCTACCTCGAGAATGGATTTTGGTTAGTTCGTGACCTTGGCAGCACCAACGGTGTGTATGTCAAACGCGCCGGACAAGCCCAGTACAGCCCACGAATCATTGAACCTCAAGCCCTATCCGACGGGGACGAAGTGGCATTTGGCAACATGAAATTCTTATTTGTCTACTCGAGTGATGGCGCGTGAACAATGAAGAACCGCGCCAGTTAGAAGGCGCGACCAATAAGTTATCAGACACAATCGAGTTGTCTGAGCCTTATGATTTACTCGAACCTGACGATGGGGTCTATGTACTCCCCGAGGAATCGGGCGTGTTTATGCCTCCGCCAGATGTACTGGCGTGGGAACAAGAACAAAAAGCCGTTCCAATGCTCGAGTCGCCATCTTTAGAAATGGCTGGTGACAGTGGTTTTCTCGAAGAAGAAATCCTTGCGCCAACTGCGCCTAGTAGCGCTGTTCCACAACTGGCAGTGCCACCAATCATGAAACTTGAACGAGGCGAATATGCCCTGCTGACCCAAGAATCAGCAGGGCGGGTGATTGCCAAAGCCCCAGATGGCTCAGAGGTCAGAGTCGCAGTTTATGCACGCGGCGCAGATGTAACCCGCGCTCTTTATCCGCATCCAATGCTACCAATGCTGATAGATGCGGGTGAAGTGGATGGAAAAATTTTAATTGCCCACCCTAAACTCGAGGGTAACACGTTAGAGTCAGCGATTTTTGAGAGAAACAAAAGAACCGTTATCTCGGCGATTGTTGATTTAGCCAGACTGAACCGCTACTTACATGCCCGTGGTTTTGCCATGGTTTCAATAGACCCACGTGATGTGTTACTCGAGCCAACGCGCTTACAACGTTTGCCCAATGTTCATAAAATTGGTGATACGGTCAGTGCCGAAGCACCACGTTACGGTGCGCCTGAACGAGCAGCTGGACATAAAATCAATGGTAGCGAAGGGGTTTATGCCATAGGCGCACTCTTGTACCATGCCTTAACGGGTCAAATGCCAGTCGAAGGCGAAATGCTGGTGACTTTCCCAGAGATTCCCGGTGTACCACAAGCCTTAACCGCCATGCTTTCACCCAGTACCACGCGGGTCAATCCTTCCGATGCGCTCGAGTTAGCCACTAAGTTAGAACGGGCTTTTGAACCTCGGTACGCTTGGGTACTTGGTACTGCCAGCACTGTTGGTATTAACCCAGACCGTGTGACCAACGAAGACTCGGTGGGGTTTCGTGCTAGACGCACCACAGGCGCAGCGCACAACGATACCATTGTTGTGGCTTGTGTGGCTGACGGAATTGGTGGCATGGCAAAAGGCGAAGATGCCAGCCAAGCGGCGGTGTCTGGGTTCTTGGATTACCCACTTTCGGAAGTCTCGAGCCAAGCAGTCCATGAAGCGATTGCTTTTGCCAATGCTCGGGTGATTGGTGCAATGGAAGGCAAAAATGGGGGTTGTACTTTTACAGGAGTGATTGCCGATGGTGACAAACTCGCATTAGCCCATGTTGGCGATACTCGAGCCTACTTAATTACTGATACAGCCGTGCAGATTAGCGAAGACCACAGCATGGTGGCGATGTTCGTAAAAATGGGGATTATTGCCGCCGAAGCTGCCCATAATCATCCCGATAGCAACAAAATCATGCGGGCATTGGGCAGTAACCGCGAATTACCACCCGATTACGTTGAACTGCGCGAAATGACCATTCCCGCCAATGCCAAAGTGGTGATTGTTTCTGATGGTGTTTGGGGAGTCTTCCCACCAAAAGAATTTGAAGTGGCTTTATTAGAACCGCTCGAGCCGCAAGACCTCGCAGACCGATTGGTACGCCAAGCCTTACAACGCAGCACTTCGGACAATGCTACTGCCTTGGTGATGAAACTCGAGACTAGAGACCCGATTTAATAGGAATACTCAATGATTGTTTGTCCATATTGTGCTACCCAAAACCAAGATTCCAATAAAGCCTGTAGCATGTGCGGTGCGAGCTTAGAAGGCGCTCAGTACCCAACTGCTATGAAAACTGGCACAACCCTACAAAGTGGCAAGTATAAAATCGAGAAAGTCCTAGGACAAGGTGGCTTTGGTGTAACTTACAAAGCTCAGAATGCAAGCATGGGTATTCCCGTGGTGGTCAAAGAATTCCAACCTTCGGGGAGTGTACGGGTTGGTATGAGTGTCCGCCCACCTGCCACATATGGCGCAAAAGAATTTGCCGAAGCCCGTTCCAGATTTGCCGATGAAGCAAGGGTGGTCGCTCGATTAACCTTAAACGCCCCAAGCGCCCATATTGTACGGGTCTACGATGTCTTCACCGAAAACGATACCGAGTATTACACCATGGAATTTCTCGAGGGCAAGCCACTGCAAAGTCTAGTCGAAAAAGGCGGGGTCTTAAGCGAAGCCCAAGTGCTGCAAATTGCTCGAGAAGTGGTTGAAGCCCTGACACTGGTACACTCATCTAACCTTTTGCACCGCGATATTAAACCCGATAACATCATGATGGTACAACGTGGTGCGGTTTTAATTGACTTTGGCAGTGCCAGAGAAATTGCTGGTGGCGCACGAGTTAGCATTATTATCACGCCCGGTTATGCCCCACTCGAACAGTACGCTTCCGAAGCGCGGCGCGGTCCATTTACCGATGTGTACGCGCTGGCTGGCACACTGCAATTTGCCTTAACGGGCAAAGAACCCGTGGCTGCCACAGACCGAGCCAGTGGAGTTAAACAACCCACCGCCAGAGAACTGAACCCCAAGATTAGTAAAGCCTTCTCGGATGTTCTCGAGAAAGCCATGAAAATGAAAGTGGATGAACGTCCACAAACGGCACAAGCATTTCTGGCACTTCTCGAGCAGACCCAAGGTAAAAAGCCACAAGCCCAACCAACCGTTAGGGTTACGCCCCCACCGCCACCGCAGCAAACCAAGCCACCACCACCGCCTTATGTTAGTCCACCGCCTGTGGTCACACCCAATCAAAACCTGCCAAAACAACCACCCGCAGGGCAAATCTGGGGAACACCGCAACCTGCAACCCCCGTTGTGGTCGCATCCACACCAACTACAGCCAAACAACAAGGTGGCGATTATCTGTGGTTGCTCTACTTGGTTTGTGGCGCTCTAATTGTACTCGGTGAGATGCGAATGCTACCAGCCCAAGCTGCCCTAATCGGATTTTACGGCGCGGTTTTACTCACCGCGTATTTAATCCTGCAATGGTTAATTGGCACTTGGTTTGGACGGGTCGTGCTGATTTTAATCGTTGCTGCGCTGGCTGGCATGATTTTTAATGTTATTCCAATTCCACAGTTCTAGCTCATCACCGTGCCACCATCAATGTTCATGCCTTGCCCAGTAATCGCTGCGGCTTGATGTGAACATAAAAACACCACCAAAGCCGCTACTTCTTCGCTCGAGACCATCCGACCAAGTGGCACATCCTTGACTAAACTGGCAATCGCTTCTTCCTTTGACCGCCCCGTTTTTTCAATAATATTATTCACCGTTTGCTCAACCATTTCGGTATGCACCCAACCCGGACAAACCGCATTGACCGTCACAAATTTGGTCGCAAAATCCAATGCCACACTGCGCGTTAAACCAAGCAGCGCGTGCTTACTGGCATTATATGCAGCACTGTAACGCAAACCAGATTTGGCAGCAATACTAGCGATGTTCACCACCCGACCCCAACCCTGACTCACCATGCCATCCAAAGTCAACTGCATCAAGATCATTGCTGCATCTACATTGACACGCTGAATTTTTTGCCACAATTCATAATCCATGCTGGTAAATTTTGTACCCTGCGTAATACCAGCGTTATTCACCAAAATATCAAGATGCCCAAATTCAGCCACACTCCTCGAGACCAAACTTTGTAAGCTCGAAAAATCCGAAATATCACTGGGAATCGCAATGGCTCGAGTACCCTTTTGCCTAATTTCATCTGCTAGAACCTCAAGTTCGGCTGCACTACGAGCCGTGACAATCACATCTGCGCCAACTTCGGCGAGGGCTAAAGCTGTTGCCCGTCCAATGCCCCGAGAAGCGCCTGTAACAAGAGCGGATTTACCTTGTAAATCAATTTTCATGAAGCATATTCTAGCAAATCACGCCACAACATTGCTTTTTATAAACCCCTTGACTCGAGTCCTACCAAACGCGCAAGAATCTCTGCCAAACGTTCATAGTCACTGATTTGATTGTAAACCTGTGCCGCAAGACGGGTATACAATCGCCCACGTATCTCGAGAATCGGCACTTCGATTTTATGTTGATAGAGCAGTGCGTGCTGCAACTCAAAAGCAGCTTCAAAGCTCGAGCCAGCCGACTCGGGCAGTGGTACAGTTGCCATACAACTGGTCATGGTTTTCGGCACAATATACCGTGTGTCTAGGCGCTCAGCGACCAGATGAGCAGCCGTCCAAACCAATTCGTGATTGTACTGGCGCATGGCTTCTGCACCCAAACTACTCATAAACTCGAGTGCCG
>JBEGTV010000231.1:0-4857 GCA_041179225.1 Deinococcota bacterium
GCAGCCAAAGCAATGGTGAGTAAAAATACGATTGTGACAGCGAATAATTTTCTCATGGTGATACCCGTTTTCGCTTGCGGAATCCACGCTTAGCGATGTAGGGATGCTCCAACCATGACCTTAGCACGATTTTGGCGTTTGACATGAGAAACTAAGCAGACGTTAAAGACAATGAAACCGTTCATGAGACAAGACTCAAGAAATTAAAGGGTGTAAACACTGGAGAATTAAACCAACCGTACTTATTTGATAACTGAGCGGCAAAAAAGGCTCAGATTTTGTGAGCGCCAATGTTTCATCACTGGGTAAATGCACAAACCCACTAGGTAGGTCTGGGTACAAGACTCGAGCCAAATAGAAGGCTTGATTGCACAAAAAAGCTCCAGCCGAAAAAGACAATTCGGATGGCACTCGGTTTGCTTTTAAGGTTTCTATAATTGACTCGAGCGGCAAACCCGAAAAAAGCGCATCTGGGGCATCTTGAAGAATTGGCTTTCCATATTGAATCTGCCCAGCATTGTCTGGGATTCGGTATTCAAGCCAGTTAAGGGCAACTTTTTCAAGTGCAAAACGAGTTTTGCCTCGAGCTAAACCAAGCATAAGAATCACTTTTGGCTTGGTTTCTAGGATTGCTCGCACAAGTGCAAACTCTATTTTTGAACCATCCACAGGTAGTATTCGCACGGCAACACCTTCGGACTCAAGTGCTTGTGCAATTGCCGCACTTGGGTTATGCAAATCGCCACCAAAAGGCTCAAAGCCAGTAAGTAAAATCATGCTGTAGTATAAATTGAATTATGCCGCTTTTACCTTCGGACAGAATTCCAAATATCTCGACTCGTCAAGGCTTAGTCAGGGTTGCCCAAGGACTCGAGCCAGCCGACTTGTGCATACTCAACGCCAAAATTGTGGATGTTCATACCTTGACTATTTTTCATGGTGCAGTAGCGATTAAAAATGGTTTTATTGCCTCGGTTGGATCAGCCTTACCCGCTCTTGCGTCCGTAGATGCGGCAGGGATGTACCTGACACCCGGACTAATAGATGCCCATATTCACATTGAAAGTTCCTTTTTAACCCCACGCCGATTCGCCGAAGTCGTCGTACCACGCGGCACGGTTGGCGTAGTTTGCGAACCGCATGAGATAACCAATGTGATTGGAATAGCTGGAATACAAGCCATGCTCGAAGCTGGCATGAATACACCTTTATCGGTCTGGGCAAGTGTGCCATCGTGTGTTCCAGCCAGTGCCTTTGAAGCCAGTGGGGCATCCATTGGCGCACCCGAAGTTAAAACGGCGCTAGACATGACTGGGGTGCTAGGACTTGCAGAAATGATGAATTACCCCGGAGTCCTAGATCTCGAGCCAAAGGTCTGGGAAATTTTAGAAGCCGCCCAAGGTCAGCGCCTTGATGGTCACGCCCCTGGGGTAAACGGGGCAGCTTGGCAGGCATATGTGTCGGCTGGACTTGAGTCTGACCATGAAACAATTGACCAAGCCGAAGCCTTTGAACGTCTGCGTTCTGGTACTTGGTTAATGGTACGCGATGGTAGTGCGGCTCGGAATCTCGAGGCACTTGCGCCTTTGATTGCTCGCTTAAAACCCGCTCGGGCAATGCTGATCACCGATGATGCCGATGCTGCTGAATTACTTGAAGTTGGTCATTGTGATCGTTTACTTCGCAAAGCCGTTGCTTATGGCATTCCAGCCCCACTTGCCGTGCGAATGCTGACTTTATCCCCGTGTGAGTATTGGCAAATTCCTCATCGTGGCGCAATTGCACCCGGGCAAATCGCTGATTTGGTCTTATTTGACTCGCTTGAGACTGCCAATGCCCAGATTGTCTGGCGTTATGGACAAATTGTGGCTCGAGACGGCAAATTATTAGAAACAACTCACAAGTTTGAATTCCCAGACAAAGCCCTAAAAAGCGTGCGTTTGCCAAAAATTATTTCGCTCGAGACTTTTGTAAAATCCCAACCAATAATAGGGGTTCAATCAGATCAGATTCGCACCGATACCCTACCCGCCATTCATATTGGAGCAGCCGAACCAAGCCAAGACCTTGTAAAACTAGCGGTGGTAGAACGCCACTCTGGGCTTGGCAAAACTGGCATCGGTTTTGCCAAAGGCATTGGGTTAAAACGCGGTGCTATTGCACAAACCTTTGCCCATGATGCCCACAATATCATTTGTGCAGGCATAGAAGACTCGGACATGGAACTTGCCATTCGTACCCTTGAGACGATGCAAGGCGGCGTGGTGGTTGTAGCAGACGGAACGGTTTCGGCGCGTCTCGAGTTACCCGTGGCTGGTCTGATGTCCGATGCTCCCGCCCAAGATGTGGTTGCTGCTCAACGCAAACTAGAAGCTGTAGCCCATGAACTTGGCTGTACTTTGCCGCATCCAATTGTAACTTTGGCTTTTTTAGCTTTAACCGTCATTCCAAGCCTAAAAATAACTGAACAGGGCTTGTTTAATGTAACCCAATTTGCTTTGCTCGAGACATGAATACGTTTGTACTAACAAACTACAAGGAGATGACAACGAATATAGTCTGGAGTCCAGAAAATATTTTGGGTCAACTAAATACTGTCACCCACATGACAATTCCTTGACAAAATCAAGAAGCACCTAAAAGGCGGTAGAAAAATAATTTGTCAGATGAAAAGAAAATGTGATTACATACGCCACGGAGGATTTACCCCAATGAACAAATTTATAAAAGCATTAACTGTATTAGCCGCAACCGTTGCAATCTCAAGTCCAGCATCCGCCCAACTAAGCGGATTTTTGTCATTAGATACCTTTTTCCCTGGACCAGCTTTTAGCGCCCGTGTGGGTTTGAACTATGGCTTGGACTTAAACGACAATACTTCTGCCACACTCGGTTTTCGCTATAACTTCAACTTTAATGTCGAATCTAGCGCCAGTGTTTTTGCTCGAGTAGATTCATCGGTCAGTGAAAAGCTCACCATCGGAGGCTCATTGATTCTAAGCCTCAGCAGCATTGGAACTGGCAATAATTTGGGGGTTACACTCCGACCTTATGCAAGCCTAACCTTAGTTGAATCAAACACTTTTTTTGTGGCAGGCACATTGTACCTAAATGTTCCAATCGTTCCAGCTTTTGCGTTGCAACCGTGGTTAGCGATTGATGCTTCTTACAGCATGGGTGCACTGGGCGTGGATTTTGGTGTCGAAGCAGATTTCCAAATCATCCCATCATTCCGATTTGACGGAATATATGGTTATATTCACGCAAATTATGACATCAGCAGCCCATTACGTGTCTTTGGAGGACTTGGTTTCTACACTGATTTTAGCGGATTCTTTGCTGATGGTGTCTACGGAACTGATTTTCGTGGGTTATACGCTGGTTTACGCTACAACCTCTCAAACGCTTTTGCTGCTCGATTGACCACAGGTTACAACGGCGGCTTTTACATCACCTTAACTGGCATTTTGCGCTAATTTTCAAATCAAGTTTAACCCCCGCCGATTGGCGGGGGTTTGTTTACTTATTCAGGGTGTGAATACTGCGTTTATGGGTGGCTTCGGCGACCTCGAGCATCAGTTCTGAAAGCGTTGGGTGCGGGTGAATCGTTAGGGCAATATCATCCACCACTGCTCCCATCTCGAGAGCTAGACAGGCTTCGCCAATAATATCTGAGGCATTAGCCCCAATCGCATGAACCGCTAAGACCAAATCGGTTTCTTCGTCTGCAATCATTTTGACTAAGCCTTCACTTGAGCCTAGGGTTAATGCCCGACCCAATGCCGCCAGTGGGAATTTACCGACTTTAAGGTTATAGCCTTTGGCACGAAGTTCCTCTTCGGTAGGACCGACCCACGCTACTTCTGGACTGGTGTAAACCACACCCGGCACGGCAACCGAATCGTTTAGGCTGGTTTTGCCAGCGCAGCGCTCAGCAGCCACAATTCCGTCCTTCATGGCTTTATGGGCAAGCCATACGCCTTGTACCACATCGCCAATCGCATAAATTCCGGGTACGCTGGTTTCTAAAGTTTGCGGGTTAATGTCAATTGCGCCTTTCTCGAGAAAACGCACCCCAAGTTCTTCGAGTCCAATGCCTTTGCCAACTGGATGACGACCAACAGCACTGACAATTCGATCAAACACTTCAATGCGTTTTTCTTTGGTCTCGAGATTTTCGATTTCGACATGCAGTCCATCGGATTTCTTGGTGAAGCCGATCACACCTGTTTTACCAAAAATTTTAATCCCTTGTTTTTTATAGGATTTTTGGGCTTCCTTGGCAATTTCTTCGTCCACGCCAGCCAGTACCTTAAAGGGTTCAACCACGGTCACTTGGCTGCCAAGGCGGTTGTAAATCGTGGCGAACTCGAGTCCGATGACTCCACCGCCAATACATAGAACACGGGCTGGAATGGTCTCAGGAATAATTAAAGCACTGGTGCTGTCGGTGATGTCTATGCCGTCCACTGGAAAGGTTTTTAAGTGATTTGGAGCGCCGCCAGTTGCAACAATCAGGTTATCAAATTCAATTTCTTCAGTACCTTTTTTACCCGTCACGACAGCTAAATTGCGGCTTTTGAGTTTGGCTTCACCTTCGAGCATGGTCACACCATTGCCTTTCAGAAGCCCAGACACACCACCACTTAATTTTTTAACGATGCCGTCACGGTATTTATTGACTGCTTTTAAGTCAAGGTTCATTTCTAAGATATTTAATCCAAAGTCCTTACCGTGTTGAGCGTTATAAACTTCTTGCCCAACATGCAGCAGTGCCTTCGTGGGAATACAACCCACATTTAAGCACACCCCACCCCAAAATTCTCGTTCGGCAATGGCTACTTTTAAGCCCATTTG
>JBEGTV010000232.1:0-4848 GCA_041179225.1 Deinococcota bacterium
AGCCCACAAAAAGGTATTTGCAAATTTTAACAATATGGTTATAGGTCGAGTAGTCACAAAGTTTGCATTACCACCATTTGTTGAACTGAAAATACAAGATAAAGAAACCAAGGAAGAATCTCTAGTCATACCTCGAGCTTATGCAGACTTTGCAAATTTGTTTCTTGTACCAAGAGCTATACTTTACGAAGCTGCAAAACAGCCACGACCACGCATGAATGCTCCGTACCGACAAGAATTCACGCAAGCCTTTGGGCGATACTTCATGCGAGTTGAAATCCCAGACCCAGACCCAAGAAGAACAGGATAAAAGATATGAAAGCACACTTAGTTACTTATGGTTGTCAAATGAACGAATACGATACACACGTTGTCGAGTCTCAGCTTGTGGCATTGGGTGTAGAACTGGTTAAGGCGGTAGACGAAGCCGATTTTGTCTTGGTCAATACCTGTGCGGTGCGTGGTAAACCCGTGGATAAAGTTCGTGCCGTACTTGGTAATTTACGCCGAGTCAAACGTGAACGCGGTCTGATTATTGGCATGATGGGTTGCCTTGCACAACTCGAGGAAGGGCAAGAAATTGCTAAAAAATTTGAAGTGGATATTCTCCTAGGACCCGGTGCGCTCTTAGATATTGGCACAGCACTCGAGAGCAACCAACGCTTTTGGAGCATGGCTTTTAAGGATGACATCCATGATTTTGTACCACCCGCCCCACAACATAAACTCTCGGCACATTTAACGATTCAACGCGGTTGTGACCATCACTGTACTTACTGCATTGTGCCAGAAACAAGAGGTCCGCAAGTCTCGAGACACCCAGACCTGATTTTGCGTGAACTAGATTCTTTGGTTGCGGCTGGAGCGCTCGAGGTGACGCTTTTGGGTCAGAATGTCAATTCTTACGGCAAAGACCAAAAGGGATTTCCAGACTTTGGGGATTTACTGCGTCAAGTCGGCAAAAGCGGTATTCCACGGATTAAATTCACCACCAGTCATCCAATGGATTTTAGTGACAACATTATAGAAGCCATTGCCGAAACCCCCAATGTTTGCAAGTACATTCATTTGCCTGTGCAGAGCGGCTCGAACAGGGTTTTGAAAGCCATGGGACGCGAATACACCCGTGAATGGTATCTCGAGCGCATAGAAAAAATGCGGTCACTCATTCCAAATTTGTACATCACCACAGATTTTATTGTCGGCTTTCCAAACGAAACCGAAGAAGACTTCCTCGAGACGATTTCTTTATACGATGCAGTGCAGTACGACGCGGCTTTTATGTACATTTACAGCGCCCGCCCTGGAACGCCTAGTTATAAGCACTTTCAGGATTTACCCAAAGAAATTAAATCTGAGCGTATTGGTCGGTTGGTGGAGCGTCAAAAACACTGGTCTCAGATTAAATACTCGAGCTTAATTGGCAAAGAAGTGGAATGCCTGATTCGCGGACAGGCGTTTGAACCAAGTTTTTCCGAAGGTCATACTGAAGGCAACCATGCGATTTTTCTGCCTTTTGCCCAAGCGCCAGTACCAGGGATTTACAAAGCTAAAGTTGATCATGCCACACCACACCAATTATTTGGTCAGGTTACACAAATTGTTAAGCAAGCTGATTTTATACCGATGCAATTGCACACGGTTCACTCGAGTAACCAGATGATTTAGCCCTCAAAGCTCATACCCATGACGCTATAGCCACCATCCACGTAAATCGTTTCGCCTGTGGTTGCACCAGACATTGGACTAAACAAAAATAAGCACATATTGCCAACATCATCAAAGGTCGCGTTTTTGCCCATTGCACTGACTTTTGCGGCTTTCTCGAGCATTTGTGTAAAGCCGGGGATACTTTTGGCGGCTACGGTTCGCATTGGTCCCGGCGAGACGCAATTGACACGGATTCCAGCACTGCCAAGGTCATAGGCAAGGTAGCGACTGGTTGCCTCGAGTGCAGCTTTAGCAACCCCCATGACGTTGTATTTTGGAACAACTTTTTCGGAGGCATAGTAGGTCAGGGCAACAATACTCGAGCCGGCTGGCATAATTGGCGCGGCGCGTTGGGCAAGGGCTAGTAAGCTGTAGGCACTGACATCCAAAGCAATTTTCCAACCTTCGCGGGAAGTTTGTACAAACGGATTTTCTTGGGTTTCACGGGGCGTAAAGGCAATGGCGTGCATTAAATAATCTATGCGCCCGAATTTGGCTTTGATTTTCTCAAACATCGAATCTATCTGCTCGTCATACATCACATCGCAAACCTCGAGCATCAGCACTTGTTCGCCGTAAGGTGCGGTTAATTTCTCGAGCGCGGGGATATTGCGTTCGCCTTGGAACGAGAAAATGCACTTGCAACCAGCCGCTAGTAATTTCTTGGCAGCCGCCCAGCCAAGGCTGTATTCGTTCTGCACACCAGCGATTAAAGCGATTTTATCGGATAAATCTATATTGACCATGCTAAACGATAGCATGAGCAGGGGGACTGACGAAAGGCGCGAGCATTGTAGACTGAGTACATGAATTCCCTCAGCAGCATTTACCAAGATTTACACCAACACCCAGAGCTTTGTTACGAAGAACACCGCACGGCTGGTGTGGTGACTCGAGAACTCGAGAACTTGGGTTTACAACCAAAAATGGGAATTGCGGTAACTGGCGTGATTGCCGATTTAGTGCGTGGCACAGGTAAAACTATTGCCTTACGAGCCGACATGGATGCCTTGCCGTTGCTTGAACAGACTGGCTTAGCATTCTCGAGTATCCACACGGGAAAAATGCACGCTTGCGGGCATGATGCCCATACGACCATGCTGATTGGTGCAGCCAGAATTTTAGCCAACAGCCAATTTAATGGCACGGTGCGTTTTGTGTTTCAACCCGCCGAGGAAAGCTGTGGAACAGACATAGACAAAAAATCCGGAGCAGAGCGAATGCTCGAGGCAGGTGTGTACGGTGGTGTGGATGCAGCCGTGGCGCTGCATAACGAACCGAGTATACCAGTGGGAACAATTGGTTTTTGTGACGCTGAAATCATGGGGTGCTGCTTAGACTTTCGGATTGTCGTGCATGGGCGCTCGGCGCACGCTGGCGCAGAACCAGAACGGGGTATTGATGCTATCGTAATTGGCTCGAGTATTGTGCTGCAAGCCCAAACGCTGGTTAGTCGCAATGTTGCGCCACTTGATGCCGCCGCCGTTAGTTTTGGTGTGATGCACGGTGGCACAGCCGAAAATATTGTGGCAGACGAACTTATTCTACGCGGCACAATCCGCACCATGCGTTTAAGCACGATTCAAAATCTGCAAGCTCGGCTCGAGCAACTTAGCACGGGAATTGCCCAAGCCCACGGCGCTACGCTCGAGTTTAGTGCCACACCGATACTGCCTAGCACTTTTAATAACCAACAAATCAACGATTTACTGAAAGCAACGGCTCGAGAAGCTGGCATGGCAATAGAAGAAATCCCACCAAGTCTAGGCGTAGAAGATTTTGCCTATGTTTCACAATGTATTCCCAGTGCTTACGCGATGATTGGTTCAAAAGTCGAGGGGTTTGAACAGTTTGGACTGCATCACCCAAAAGTACGCTGCCATGAGGATGTATTACCACTTGGTGCGGCATTACTGGCAAAAGTTGCGCTCAATTTCTTAAAGCAGTAACTTATAAACACCTAAACTCGAGAAAGTGTAAACTAAAAACGGCTCTGAAACCCAAAGCCCATTTGTGTCGTAAAGAAAACCATGCTGACTTGTCCTTATTGCCAAACCGAAAACACAAATCAAGTCACCCAATGCGTAACCTGTGGCTCGAGTCTTGGTTCGGATGTGCTACCAAATGGCACACTGCTTTTTGGCAATACGCTCGAGGTTCAATCTGTTCTAGGGCGTGGTGGCTTTGGCATTGTCTATAAAGCACTGCATCTCGAGAAACAAAAGTACGTGGCAATTAAAGAACTTTTCCCAGAAGGACTAGCAACACGCGGCTATAACAAGCAAGTTAGCACCTCGAGCCAATCTGAGATGCAAAACGCAATCGCCCGAACAAGCCGCGAAGCGCAAATGCTACGAAAACTTAAGCATCCAAGTGCCACAAAACTCTTTGCGTACTGGGAAGAAAACAGCACAGCGTACATGGCGTTAGAACTTTTAGAAGGACAAACCCTCGAAAGCCGAATTCAAAATAAGCAACTCTTAACTGCCGAAGAAACCAAGCAAGCCTTGCTGACCATTCTCGAGGTACTCGAGGAATTACACAGCCACGGATTTTTGCACCGCGATATTAAACCAGCCAATATCATGTTTACGCCAACTCGAGTTGAGTTAATAGATTTTGGTAGCCTAACCGAATTTAGGAAAGGTGAACGTACCAAAGTCAGTAGCCGAATTGCCACGCCCGAATATGCGCCACTCGAGCAGTTTGGTTCGGAAGTGACGCTTAGCCCAGCCACGGATTTGTATGCTTTGGCGGCAACATTTTGTGAAGCCATGACGGGTTCTCGAGTACCAAGTGCCTTAGATCGAGCCAATGGCGCGAGCCTCGAGCCGAGCATGATTGCTGTACGAAGGGTTTCGAGGGAATTAGCAGATATTCTCGAGAAAACACTTGAGTTGCGGATGGAGTTTAGGTTTTCAGATACAAAAAGACTAAAATTATCAATTGAGAGTATTAAATTACATAATAATTCAATTCGGTTTGTGCCAATTTACGAACCTATGAATAAAAAAATTAAATCTCCAAGGAAATTCTTATTTGCCTTAATTTCGTCCGTTGCAATAATTTTGCTAATTATTCTTAATGAAAGAAGATTGTCTTTTTACAACAAAAACCCTAATGATTTTTTAAGTCTTT
>JBEGTV010000233.1:0-4815 GCA_041179225.1 Deinococcota bacterium
GCATTATTCCGCACAAAATAAATCTTTTGGTGAAAAGAGGCAACAGCCGCTTCCTCTTTTTTTCTCAAAGCGTTATGCTCGAGTTATGACACTTGATTCTTTTGAACAATACGATTTGGATTCGCTGAACTTGGCGCGAATGCTCGAAGGGCTGCCGCACAGTTATGACGGTGCAACTCGGGCTTTAGCTGCGCCTTTTGGTGTGATTGGTTTTGGTGAAGGGGCTTTGGCGGCTGAATTCTCGAGAATGCTGCTTGATGATGCCACGATTTCTGGGGCGGGAACGCAATTTGTTCTGGCTGGTGGTTTTGATTTTGGGGCAGTAGATGCAGCCTGTGTGATTGCTGAGGCGGCTGGGGCAAAAGTTTTTCGTATGGGTTTACCGAGGGGCAGTGTCATCAATATGTCCGAGGATGAACTGACCTATGCACTCGAAGAAAACCCTGATGATGAGCCGAGTGATGATTTTTTTCCTGTTCCATCAAATAGCTTTAGCACGTATACCTATGCACAAGCCTTGGCGTACTTAACCAATCATTCTGATGCTGCCGAAAGCGCTGATGAGGCGCTAGCCGTATTGCGTGACCAATGCAAAACCGAAATTGAAACTTCGCAAAATCCAGCTAAGCAACTCGCATGGAGTCTTTGGACTCGCACTGCGATTCTGATTCCTGCCAGTGGTTTTACTACCCAAGCATGGGCGTGGCAAGTTTCCTTATCCAGACTCGGTAAATCCATGAGTATTCCCGTGGCACACAATATCCTCGAGATTGTCGCCAGTGGTTTTGAGGCACGACATGAAAGCGGTGATGCACTGGTGGCACTGCTGCTTGGTGGTGCGGACGAAGGCTTAGCCGTTGCCCGTGAAATTCTCGAGACCCGAGTGGATGAAGTGATTGAAGTCCCCGCTCCAACTGGCGAGGCATACGCGGCTAACCTTGGACTCTGGTACTTGTCCTGCTGGGTTGGGTTGTACTTGGCGCTCTTGTACAAAGTTGATCCACGTGATTCTAAACCGCTCGAGGCTTTGCGGAAAAAATGAAAATTATCCCGTGGTTAATAGCAATCATCTGCGCGTTGGTGGCAGGGTATTTGTTTGGATCAAAATCAGTCGCAACCAGTAGCCCCGAGCCTCTCGAGACAGTGGTCAGTCGGGTTTCTAGTGCTGTGGTTTCAGTACGCACCGATATTGCCGACCTTTCCGACCCTGATATGCGCGGTTCGGGTTCAGCTTTTCACATTGGCGATGGCGTGTACGTCACGGCAGCCCACGTCGTAGATGGTGGAACAAAGATCTTTTTGGATAACCGCAACCGCACCGTCAAACACACAATAGGATTATCCGAAGCCCAACTCATTGGAAAAGTAAATGAATTTGACTTAGCTGTATTGCGTGGCAAGAAAATAGACACTAAACTCGAGTGGGCAAATCAGAATCCGATGCTCGGCTCAAGCTGTATGGCAATTGGCAATCCTTTTGCTCGAGCGCCACGCAGTATCACCGTTGGAGTCATTTCTGGACTTGAACGCTTACAACAAACACCTAAAGGGGCTTTGGCGGGATTGGTACAATTTGATGCCCAAGTCAACCCCGGCAATAGCGGCGGGGCGCTATTAAATACCAAAGGTGAAGTGCTGGGGGTGGTCTCGAGTATTTTGTCTTTGACTGGATCGAGTGCGGGAGTGGGCTTTGCGATTCCAACACGTTTGGTACGTGGAGCAGTCGAAACCTTGTTACGTGGTGAAAAAATACAATTGCCAGTTTTAGGAATCTCGAGCAAAGACGAAAGTGCCGTACTGCAAACTGTGCTGCCCAGTGGTCTAGCTGACAATGCAGGTTTACAGACTGGGGACGAAATCCTTGAAATTGCGGGTTTACCAGTGGAAACCATTGCTGAAGTCAGTGCGGTTGTTGCAACCGCAAAAAACAAAGATCAATTGGCAATTAAAGCCAAACGAGGTACAACAACCAGAGATTTTACAATCACCATTCCATAAGTCGTAAACTATGTCCATGACCGAATCTGAAATTAACGCTTTAATCGAAACGAAACTCGAACCTTTACGAGCAGAAATTAGGGCTTTGCAACAGCAACTTGGAATGTCACAAGCAACAATCGTCTCGAATACAACACAAACCCCCATTGTCTCGAATGAACCAGAAAACTCAGATACGCTCGAACAGCCTACTGTTGCTCCAGAACGAGCCGATTTTCAAAAGTTCTTACAACGTGGTTTGGAACTAGAACAACTCGAGTATACCGAAGAAAAACTTGAAGCAAAACCAGAGCCTAAAAAGGGTTGGAATCCGTTCAAACGATGAACTCCACTCCAGTCAAAACGATGATCCCAATTCTTTGTGGTGTGACCGCCAGTGGTAAAACCGCTTTGTCGCTCGAGTTAGCCGAGTCCTTTGCGGTCGAAATTATTTCGGCTGATGCAATGATGGTTTACACTGGTCTAGACATTGGTACTGCTAAACCAAGTGTACTTGAGCGCAAGGCAGTGCCACATCATCTGATTGATATTGTACCGCCCAACACCAATTTTTCGGTTGCAGCGTGGGTTAGGGGTGCTGAAACTGCAATATCCGAAATTTTGGCTCGAGGAAAGATGCCTTTGGTGGTTGGTGGGACAGGGTTTTATATTCGTGCCTTATCGCAGGGTTTACCCAGCACACCGATGTCCGACCTTGCCACCATGCAGCGTTTAGAAGTAGAACTCAAAGCCCAAGGACTGGATGCAATGCTTAGTGAACTCGAGCAATTTAGCCCAGAAGATGCTCTAAAAAGTCAACGCAATCCAAGACGTGTCTTACGCGCACTAGAAATTTTGCGTGGTACAGGCAAAGCCCCTTCTGAGTTTGCACCAATACCACCAAAGTACACTTTTACAAAACTCGCTTTAATTCCTCCAACGCCCCTGCTCGAGTCAAGAATTGAGCAACGCACCAAATGGATGTTTGAAAATGGATTACTCGAGGAAACACAAACCCTACTACCGATTTTTGCAAGGGATGGTCGTCGCGCCACAAGTTTCCAAGCCATTGGGTACAAACAAGCTCTGGATCATATTTTGGGTGTGACCGACAACGCTGGTAACACCGTGCAAATTTCACTCGAGGAAACCGAGCGCCGCATCAACCTTGCCACGCGGCAATACGCGAAGCGCCAAGGCACTTGGTTTAAGGCAGAACCCAACATAAAAGTATTTACTGAACTCGAGACGATAAAAGCTGCACTCAAGACAATACTTTCTTAAACATGCTCTTGGATGTTACTTTCAACTTTAGCGGTATCTGGGTTAATTTGTGAAACCAGCATCGCAATTAAAATA
Source organism: Deinococcota bacterium (assembly GCA_041179225.1). Lineage (GTDB taxonomy): Bacteria > Deinococcota > Deinococci > Deinococcales > JAAFIG01 > JAAFIG01. The sequence continues at coordinate 3,337 of JBEGTV010000233.1, forward strand.
CATCCAGCACCAACCAAGCCCAGTTGTGTGAATGTATCACCGAGTAACCAAACCGAGAAAATTGCGGCAAAAACTGGCTCGAGGGCATAAATTACGGCTGTTTGAAAAGCTGGAACTAAACGCTGGGCAAAGGATTGTGCCAGTGTGGTTAAGGCAGTGGCAACCACACCTAAGTAAATTATTGGAAACCAATTATCTAAAATAGTTGTGGTTGGGAATTTCGTAACAAATTCTGGGGCTGCCCAAATTAAACCAAGTATTGCCACAACCGTCACTTGAACAGCAGCTAAGGGGAGCGGTTGGTATTTACTGACGACCCTATCCATCATGACAATATAAAGCGCGTAAGTAATCGCGCAACCTAAAACCCAGAGGTCTCCAACAGAAAAACTAAGGGTTAAACCCTGCACGGACATCAGACCAATCCCAAAAAGGGCAATAGCCCCAGCAATATAAGCTGTATACGGAACACGTTGCTTCAAAAAAGGTAGCAGTAAAGGTACAAGAATCACATTTAAGCCAGTGATAAACGCAGCCCTTGAACTCGAGATGCTGGTCAAACCAATAATTTGCGTGATGTACGAAATAAATAATACAAAAGCAATTAAGCCACCATCTAGCCAAAGTTGTTTACTCGCAAGTCGCAACCAAGGCGAAAGTACCACCGCAGCCACCAAAAAACGAGACGATGTGAGTGCAGCAGGTGATAAACTTTCAACCGCACTTTTAACAATGGGAAAAGTTGTCCCCCAAACAATGGTTACAAAAACGAGTATTGCCACACCTAAATAACTTACTTTGGCTCGAGTCACTGATGTACCTTAACATTCTCCAGAATGATTCGAGCAGCAGTCATTTCATCCGAGTTAATGCTATGCCCCAGTCCTTTATAAATGCGTTTGTCTACGTTTGCACCAAGTTGCGTTAAAATTCGGGCGCTCTGGTCTACCCTGTTAAGGTCAATATGGAAATCTGCTTCGTCACAGCCAATAAATATTGGAGTCTCGAGTAAAGGCTGTCCTAATTTGCCAACCTCAGCATCTGAACCAATTAAACCACCTGAAAAAGCGATCACCCCACCGAAACGCCCACCGTGCCTTGCAGCATACTCGAGGGCAAGGCAAGCACCTTGGGAAAAGCCGAGCAGTACAATTTGACTTTGCGCTAAACCCGTTTGCTGAATACATTCTGCGACTGTCTTGAGTGCAGAACTTAGAAACGGTTCGTTTTCGGACACAGGGCGAATAAAACGCTGAGGATACCAAGTGCTATTCGCCGCTCGAGGGGCAATAAAAAGCGTATCGGGAGAATCAAAGTGTGGACGTAAACCAAGAATATCTTCGGGACTCGAGCCACGTCCATGTAGCAAAATGACAGCTTGTTTCATCTTAAAGTCCTGTCATGCGTTCCATTGCTTCATTGTAGCGTTCACCATGAATGGTGATTGTACCAATGGCTCGTTCGATCTCGGTTAAATCT